>CAMWSV010000234.1 GCA_947177015.1 uncultured Porphyromonadaceae bacterium | reverse complement strand
CAATTCGGTAAGAATGTGATCCTTAAAGGATTGAATTATGCTAAAGGGGCCACCCAGCGCGATAGAAATCAACAGATTGGCGGACACAAGGCGTGATTTGCAGTCCAGGATTATATACCGGCGCATATTTTAATATATACCGGCACAAGATAATACAGACAGACACAAAAATATGGATGATATATCGGGATTTCCTTACGAAGATATAGTGAATCTTCCGCACTATGTATCGGCTAAGCGCACCCCTATGCCGATGTCAAACCGAGCGGCTCAATTTGCGCCTTTCGCAGCGCTTACAGGACATGATGCCGCGATAAATGAGACTGCACGTCGCACATCGAAACGTGTACAACTCTCCTCGGAGGAGTATAGTCTGCTTTCAAGAAAATTATCATACGTAATGGCGCTGGAGGAGAAGCCGGAAATAAAAATTACGTATTTCAAGCCCGATAGTCGAAAGGCCGGAGGTGAATACGTTACTGTGGCAGGATATCTAAAAACAATAGAGGAGGTGGTTAATATGCTTATACTTATGGATGGGACGCGAATTTCTCTCACTTCTATTGATAATATTGAAGGGGATGTGTTCAGTGATATGGAATGAACTTAATTCGATCGGGGCACGTTAAGAGTATATACAGATTTAAATTTTCAGAATCAGGAAAATTCCTGTTTTAAGAATTTAAAATCAAGAATTATAAAAATATAAATTTACCTTAATTTAAAAGTATGGAATCACAACCTCGGATGTTCTGTTACCAGTGTCAGGAAACTGCAAAAGGTACAGGGTGTACTCTCAGAGGTGTCTGTGGCAAACTGCCCGAGACCTCGGCTCGTATGGATCTTCTCCTCTATGCCACTCGTGGCGTAGCTATCTTAAACGATCTTCTGCGCGGAGCAGGAGCGGCGCAGCGTGATGCGAGCCATCAGATTATCGATGCGCTGTTTACAACTATCACCAATGCCAACTTTGATAATGATCGTCTCGACGGATTTATTCGTCGCGCGTTTGAGATGAAAAGAGAACTCAAGACGAAGTGCGAAGAATTAGATATAAAGATTCCTGATGTGCCTGAGGTCAATCTGGAGGCGGATCCGGAAGATTACGATAAATTGGAGAGTGTGACCGGAGTGCTGGCAGAACAGGATGCTGACAAACGGGGTCTGAAGCAGTTGGCAATTTATGGAGCGAAAGGTGCATCCGCTTACGCACGCCATGCAGCCAACCTCAAATATGAGGACGATGATGTATATGCATATATCGAGAAGGTGCTCAAGGAGGTGAGCCGCGAAGATATCACTATCGACGAACTTGTGAATCTTGTGCTTTATATGGGCGAAGGTGGTGTGAAGGCCATGGCACTACTTGACTCGGCAAATACCGGCACATACGGAAATCCGGAAATTACCAAGGTAGATATCGGGGTGCGTAAGAATCCGGGTATCCTTATCTCGGGTCATGATCTTCACGATCTTGAAGAACTTCTTGAGCAGACAGCCGGCAAAGGTGTGGATGTCTACACACACTCTGAGATGCTTCCCGGTCAATACTATCCATTCTTTAAGAAATATCCTCATTTCGCCGGTAATTATGGTAATGCCTGGTGGAAGCAGGTTGATGAATTCGAGACATTCAACGGTTGCTTCGTATTCACTTCCAATTGTATCGTACCTCCGAGAAAAACTGCTACTTACACTGACAGAATTTATACGCTTGGCGTAGTGGATATGCCGGGTACTACTCATATCGATGCCGATGCAGAAGGGCATCATGACTTTTCTGAGGTGATCAAGAGAGCCAAGGAGTGCCCGCCACCCACAGAGATCGAGCATGGCGAGATAGTAGGAGGGTTTGCACATCATCAGGTGATAGAACTTGCGCCGAAGATCATAGAACTCGTCAAGAATGGTAAGATCAGAAAATTTGTGGTGATGGCAGGTTGCGACGGTAGATTCCCTTCGCGCAGTTACTACACGGATTTCGCGAAAGCATTGCCGGAAGATTGTGTGATTCTTACCGCCGGATGTGCGAAATATCGTTACAATAAACTTCCTCTTGGAGAGATAGAAGGTGTGCCCCGTGTGCTTGATGCCGGACAGTGTAATGATTCATATTCACTCGTAAGAATTGCCATGGCGCTTAAGGATGCCTTCAACGTGGAGAGTATCAATGACCTCCCGATTGTGTACAACATCGCATGGTATGAGCAAAAGGCTGTGATCGTGTTGCTTGCTCTTCTTTATCTCGGTGTGCAGAATATTCATACCGGCCCGACTCTGCCTGCATTCTTCACCCCCGATATCCTTAAGGTGCTTCAGGAGAAGTTTAATATCGGCACTATCTCAACTGTAGAAAACGATATTGCCACTCTTATAAATAGTTGATTATAGAAACATCCAAAATGATAAAAGAGACGAGCCGTAGACACGGTTCGTCTTCTTTTGTCATTTAGGATAGTGGATTGCTTAGCCTCATCATGGAGAACTGATATTTATAGCGACATAAATTATATA
>CAMWSV010000233.1 GCA_947177015.1 uncultured Porphyromonadaceae bacterium | reverse complement strand
TGTCCACCCGCGATGCCTCGTCCGTTGTTTGCGTTTTCAGCATGCTAAGCCCCGTCGCGGAGCCTTCTCCCCTCGTAAAGCCCCGTCCGCGCGAAGCCGTCCGGTTCAAAAGCGCCGCTTTTGAAAGTACCCTCACCCCTCTCTCTTAGGATAAATGAAGCGCGCCAGCCCGTAGATATACCGGCGGAAACCGGGCCGGTATCTCAGCAGTCTGTCAAACCATCCCAGATGAGGATTCACCAATTTCACCACATATCCCACATAAAACATCGCGAAGAGTGTGCCGGGGCCTACCACCGTCCAGGGCCACTTGCCGAAGAAACAGAATCCCGAAATCACAGCCAATACCACGAGAATCGTATCTACCGTAATCTTCACCATCGGGAAGGGTTTGCCGGTCACTCTCGCTATCGCTACCTGAATACCCTCGCCGGGCATCGTCACCGACCCGCAACGTATCTCTACCGCCACGGCGCACCCCAGGATGGTGGCGCCCATAAACTGAGCCGTAATCTGACTGAAAATGCTCTCATAATCAAATATCGAGGTGAGCCACATATTCACGTCGAGCAGGCACCCGAACACAAACCCGATAATCAACTGAAACAACTGCACCGGATCAAACTTCCGCCGCAAAATCAACACCTGCGCCAGCACAAGAATCACATTCATCACATTCGTATATCCGCCGATAGTCCACCCCGGAGCCAATCCTGCCTCACCCGCCAGGCTGAACGACATCGGTATCGACGAAATCACGCCACTCCCCAAATTCGACCTCACGCACAGCGCCACCCCCAGCGTCATAAAAAACATCGACATAATCAGCAGCAGATGCTGCCACACAAACCCGATCACCCGCTCCTTCCTCAACCATCCCTTCTTTATCTGCTCATTCTCTGTCTCATTCTTTACTTCGCTCATACTCTATAATAATTTTTTATTTTGCCGGATTATAACTTTTCTTTCTATTATCCTCGCACATCTCATTCCATCCTCATACATCTCACCCAATCCTCGCCGGTACATACCTATCCTGCAATTTCACGCAAAATTCTGCAATATCATACAAAATTAATCAAAAATTTCCACTCCGCAATCCCTCTCGATTCATCATACGCAACAAAAATCCGGAGGCTGCCAGTATCTATGGGAGCCTCCGGATTTCTGTTATCGTAACGTTTTTGCCTGCTATTTACTCTATTCTATTTCCTCCTCGCAATATGCCGCGACGAAACTATCGTCCGGATGTCGGATTACGTAGATGGTAAACCTATATGAGGAGGTGCTCATCGTGTCATTTTTCCGGGGTTCGGAAATGTATGCCACGAGGAGATTATCCCCGACCTTTTTTTCTATACGGGTCACCTCGGCAGGCAACGTATCTTTAAAAAACTCTTCCACCTGAGTGAACGTGGAGGTCAGAATCCCCGGTCGGGTGGAATGATAAGCGGCACATTCCACTCCCATTGCCTCAAGTTCATCTGTAGTACCATCCTCGAAGTTGGGAGCGATGTCTACAAAAAACGGAAAAAGTGCCGTAGCGTTGGAACTGAAGCATACGATTATCACAAATAGAATCAAATTGATGAGTCTTTTCATATCCCTGTAATTTATATATTCCCCCGGTATATAAGCGAAATGCATAGACACTGCCATTCCGGGAGTATCATGAAGTGATTTATAAGCGGGAGGTATCGAGGGTCAATTTAACGGATTTCACCTTTATCCAGTCCTCGTATTGATTCCTGTTATAAGCCACAGTCTGCAATACGGCCTTTACACCCTGCGGAAGAATCACCTTGCCGTCGACTACGGTAAGACCCTTGAAGTAACCTATTCTGCAAGAAGTGACCTCAAGACCCTCTTCGTCACATCCCGAAAGCATCAGGGGGAGATAGAGATAAGTGACATCGTGAGATTTCAGCCATGCTTCAGTGACATCGATTGTCACATCGCGGGCAGTCTCAATATCTCCTGCCACACTGAAAACAGCATTTACATTATTGGCAATTTCCTTGAAACTGATACTTACCGGACTTACTACCTTGAAATCCTCGGAGGGGGCAATCTCTATCGGCTTGCCATCCAGTTGTTTACCGGCGGCTTCAATTTTGGCACGATAAGATGCCTTGAGTTCGTCAATATCAGCGGATGCTTTTTTATAATCTCCACCTGATTTCGTGGCTGACTCTTCGATTTTATCACGCTCCGTCTGATACCCGGAGTAAAGAGCGGGGACTTCACCGAATACAAGGCAATTCCCGGAGGTTGAAGTGGAGGATGAACCACCGCATGCCGTCAAGGTGATAGCGGATAGCAATGCCATACCTGCGATAAGATTTTTGATTTTCATTCTGTATATCTGCCGACGGACCCTCTGCATCAGCATTTTTTTGAGATTATAAAAAAGAGAAGCGACGGGGTCATATACCCGCCAAATCATTAGGATGCCGACAGATACATTCGCTTTTCTCATACATAAGTTGCAGATCGCAATCCTTCAGTTCTCATTGATTCCTCCGGATATATTCTCTTGAATGTGATTCGCAAATATAGGTAAAATTTATCATTCGCCCGCGCCCGAGTGGGGTAGTTTTGTTGTGAGGAGGGTCGGCGGCCTAAATTTTTTGG
>CAMWSV010000232.1 GCA_947177015.1 uncultured Porphyromonadaceae bacterium | reverse complement strand
CTTGCATTTAGGTGAGCAAGAAGAATCAGAAGAGTCCGATCGAGGCGTGGAAGTTTGCCATGCGGATGGCAGCCACGGCGGCTTCGGCTCCTTTATTGCCCAGGCTACCCCCGGCGCGGTCGAGCGCCTGCCGGAGATTATCGGTGGTGATGACGCCGAAGATAAGCGGTGTCTCGCCGCGGGCATTAAGGATGGCTGCGCCTTGGGCAGCCTGCTGGCAGACGTAGTCGAAATGAGGTGTATCTCCCCGAATCACGCAGCCGATGATGATGACTGCGTCCGGACGGCGGCGCATCAGCACGCCGGCGGCGTTGACGAGTTCCACGGTGCCGGGCACGTCGTGCAGACGGATATTCTCGCGCCTGGCACCCCCCTTGAGAAGTGTCTCAAGAGCGGCATCCCGCAGAGCGTGGGTAATCTCCTGATTCCATTCAGCCGTGATGATATCGCAACTGAAATTGGCGGCATTATATACGGCGGGCACTTCAAGTTCAGCGCCGTTGGTGTTCAATATAGTCGACATTTTTATTTTTCCTCCTCTGATTTTTCAGTTGAATCCCTTTCCGGTTCCTTCTCTAAAGTCTTGTCGGAAATGCCATTTAAGCCTTCTTCTGAATCCTTTACTGACTTTACGTTGACATTCTTCTCTTCGGATTCGTCAACGTGCGCGTCATCATCACCGAGTATGGTGTCGGCGGCGATGAGGATATCTGCCTCATCTTCGGCAGAGATTTCCGGACTGTTATCGGAGAGTTCGGAGAAGAATTCTGAAGCGGACTCTATGTAAGATTCAGCCTCTGTGCTGATGCGTGAGGCAGCCTTGCGCGCCATCTGAGTGGCTTTTGAGATAGAGCGCGACATAGCCTGAGTGAAGGCTTTCCAGCGCGAGGGCTGCGCGTCGAGAGTCTCGATTGTTTCGAGCAATGCGATGATATCCTCTTCAAGTTCGAGGATTTCGAGGGCGATTGCGTGGGGGAGCACAGCCGAGAGGAGACGTTTGGCGCGTTCGCGCATCTGCTTGATACGGCTCATCACCTCCGCCATCTCAATCGTCATCTTGATTTCCTTTCTGCCGATTCTGCCGGAACGTTTCTTCGAGAATTTGATAGCCTCGGAATAGAATTTAAGAGCCTCACGGTATTGTCCGGCTGATGCCAGCAATTCGCCCACCTTACGCAGAGCCTCGGCGAGACGTTCGGTGGCGTTAGCCACTCCCGAATTTACCTTATCGTAGAGAGCCTCGACGTTTTCTTTCTGCTTGGCGAGGGTGTCAAGCGTTTTCTTGCGTGAACGGAGTATACGGGCTGCCAACTCCATAGCGAGAATATGAAACTCTCCGAAACGATCGGCATCCTCGCGGGCGAGACGATTGAGGATCTTGAATAGAGTATCGAGTTCCTTCTCGCTGCGTTGATAATCCTTCAGGAAGAAATGGATTTCAGCCATATCGAAGAGGATAGAAGCGAGGATAGCGCGGAATTCGGGTTGTTCGATATCGGGGAAATCGCGTAGTTCGCGCAGGGTGCTCACCGTGCGTTCCATGGCGTCGAGATAGCGTTCTTCTTCGATGAGGGCGGCTATCGTGGCGCGGTTTTTCTCAGCGTTAGAGAGGATTTTATACTCTTCCGACTTCTTATCGAAAGAATCGAGATTGAGGGGGATTGATATTCTTGACATTTGTAAAAAGGGGTATTAAGTAAGTTTTTAAAATTAGTATATATTATTAAATCAAGTATTGGATTAGTTAAGGCTAATGTTCTTTTTGATTTTGAACGGTATATTTGTCCCTTTAACTCAGTCGCATAGCCCGCTATGCTCCTTCGCTAAAGAAACAAATCTCCTCGTTCAAAATTCAAAAATAACTATTAGTTAATTTTCCAAACTTACTTAACGTCGGTCGAATTCCGGCTGGCATTGTGGCTCACTACTCCGAGATACCCTCCGTGATGTCGCATGGCGTAATCTTTGACGGTGAAATTGATGGCTTTCATTGTGGATACCACGAGGAGGTCACCGATCACGGTCATGGAGGTGGTGGAGGTAGTGGGAGTGAGACCGAAGGGGCACACTTCGGGGTGTCCACCGGTGAATAGGGTCACGTCGGCGAGCCGGGCGAGCGGACTGTCGTTGTTTCCAGTTATAACAATCAGCGGCAATCGGGGGTTCAACGCCTTGGCGAGTTCGACGAGTTGGATGATTTCGGTGGTTTTGCCGGAGTTGGAGATGAGCATGAGCACATCTTCGGGCTGTATGATGCCGAGGTCGCCGTGTTGCGCTTCGGCGGGGTGGAGGAAAACGGCGGGAGTGCCGGTAGAGCAGAATGTGGTGGCGATGTTCATGCCTATCTGTCCGGCTTTGCCCATACCGCTCACCACAAGTTTGCCGGAGCGGTGATTGATGTGTTCCACGAGGAGGTCGACGGCACGCTGATATTCATCGCCGATGGGGATGTTGAGGATTGCGTCTGCCTCCTTACGGAGGATTTCGCTGAGATCGGCTTTATCTACTTGATAACTCATTTTATTTTATGGGATTGGAGTTATTGGAGTTATTGGAATTATTGGAGTTATTGGAATTATTGGAGGGGATTGGAATTATTGGAGTTATTGGAGGGGTTGGGGGGTGGGGGGGGGGGTGGGGGGGGGGGGGGGT
>CAMWSV010000231.1 GCA_947177015.1 uncultured Porphyromonadaceae bacterium | reverse complement strand
AAAACCCTGTTAAAGTGTTAAAAAATCAGGCGGTGAGTTTAGCGAGTCGATAAATCCAATCAAAGTGTTGGAAAATGGTTGATTGAATTGAAGAAAAGCGATTATTTGTTGAGGTCGGGGGCGATGCGTGAGGAGAGGAAGGAGAAGATAGCGGTGAGAACAGCGAGGACAATGAAGCATATAGCGGTGGAATGAAGGATGTTGCCGATACCCACCAGAGGGGAGACGCACGCACCCACCACGTAGCCTGCGAGTCCTAAAATTGAAGATGCTTCGCCGGCCTTCTCTCTGCCTTCGTTCATGGCGAGAGTGTTGGTGGTGGAGAAGATGAGTCCGAGAGCAAAGAGGATGATAACAGCGAAGATCTCAAATATCCAGAGGCTGTGTATAGTGTATAGTGCAATCGCTTCGCCTGCGACTCCGGCAAGTAGAATGACTGTACCTATTGAAGCGGCTTTTTTTAAAGGGTGGAATTTGAGTGCTATCATCGAACCTGCCGCTGTGAATATGGCGTTGAGTCCGATGACGAGACCGTATTGTGTCTGGGTGAGACCGTATGTTTTCTGGAGTATGAACGGGGTTGCCGATATATATGCAAAGAGCAGACCGAGGGCAAGTCCTTTAAAGGTGACATGAATCATGAAGTGGCTCTTGCCTAAGAGTACTCTGTAACCATTTATTGCCTCTGTCCATTTACCTCTGGAACGATGAGCAGGGGAGAGGGTCTCTTTCATACCGCTGCCGAGAATTAAAATCACAACGGCAAAAATGGTGAGAAGAATAAATACCCCTTTCCATCCGTAATGATCGGACGTAAGTCCACCTATCACCGGGGCAGAAGCCGGAGCGACACCGTTGATGCCCCCGATGAGCGCCATAAGTTTTGCAAGATTTCTTCCTGAATATATGTCTGCAGGAATAGTACGAGCGAGGAAATAACCGCCGGATGCTCCGATGCCTTGGAAGAAACGGCATATATTGAAGAAATGGATTGAGTTGGAAAATATACTGACTATGGCAGCCACAATAAATAAAGCCAGCGAAGCGTAGAGCACGGGCATTCTTCCGATACGATCGCTTATAGGACCTAATAAAAGTTGGCCGAACGCCAATCCTATCATTCCTGATGTAAGACCCATCTGAGCCATCGATACGGAGCAACCGAAGAATTTACACATTGCCGGTAGCGAAGGGGTATACATATCATTTACGAATGAACCCAATGCGCTTATCAGTACGAGGTAAACAACGAGAAAAATAAAATAATGTGGATCGGCTGATAATTTCTCAGTCATTTTGGATTCCTGCACGAAATCTTTTGTGTCCAATCCATCTGAGGGGGTTGTGTGAGTCATATTATAAATTCAAAATTAAGGTAGATTCTAAAAAATTTTATTGCGGGATGTAACGTTCGGGAGAGAAAGAGATGCTCAATACGTGGAGAGAATAAGAATTATTTGATGCGCAACCAGTAGCCTAAAGTGAATTCAAGATTCATTGAATTTGATGCGTTGAAATAATCTTTTCTGGCAGAGGAGAAGAGATTGCCGAGACCGTAGTAGAATCTGACTTCGGCAGATATGGCATTGCGCTGATTGATACTGAATTCGCCTCCCAGTCCGGCAGCGATGCCGTAGTCGACACGCTGCTTTATGGGTTCGGTATATTGCTTGATGTTGTGATATTTGTTAAAGTCGGGAAGGTTGGGAGCCAAAGCGACATCAAAATTTGATTTGTAGGAATCCGAAATACGGATACCGATTTCGGGACCTACATTCAGGAAGAATCGCCCTCTGCGACCGAAATAGATATGCGCGAGCACGGGAATCATCAGATAATCCAAACGTCTTGAATAGGAATAAGGTGATTCTTCAAAATTTTCTTTCCATCCACGCTGAGTGAAGTTAACTTCGGCAATCAGTCCGAAGTGTGATTCTTCAATATAACGGAATGTGACACCTGCCAATGCCCCGGGATTAAGCAATTGCTTAACACTCGGATTAAAGAATACTTTCGAGAGGTCAGCACCTGCTTTGACTCCGACAGATACGTTAGAACGATAGTGAGTCTGGGCAGAGAGTGACGATACTGCAATATGAATAGCAATCAGCATTAAGAATCGGATATTAAATGCTTTTGAAACTATTCTTTGTTTTGATATGTGAAATTTACACTTCATCGATCGGTAAGAGATGGAAAGGTGAAATTTAAAATCAGTGATTAAGGAGAGACGAGATGAATAGAAATGGAGAGAAAGGATAAATAAGGAGGTTTAAAAGATGTTTCAATAATGTTGTGTTCAATAATGTTGTGTACGCAAAGGGGAGAGGATTATATAAGGATAATCATTGCATAAACAGCAAGGAATACAACTATTGCAGGCACCACAAGTAACAAGGAATCAATTCTGTCGAGAATTCCTCCATGACCCGGTATCAGATTTCCTGAATCCTTAATATTGAGATTTCTTTTAATTACAGATTCAAAGAGATCGCCGTAAGTGGCAGCAACCGAGACAATGAGACCGGTAATTCCCCAGAAAAGTAATTTATTGCCGAGATATTCAGCCGAGAGGGGGGAATTGGTGGCCCCGATAAGGATACCGATACCGATTGTAGTGATACAGCCACCCCAGAAACCTTCCCAAGATTTTTTGGG
>CAMWSV010000230.1 GCA_947177015.1 uncultured Porphyromonadaceae bacterium | reverse complement strand
CGCGGAAGGCAAGCCTCGGAGCCTGCCTTGGGGTGGAAGGAGATAATAGAGCCTTTTTGAGGTTGGGGATACTTCATTTTGGACTTGCCCATAGGGAAAGTCCATCCGTGCTGAGGGCGCAAGCCCGAAGATTATGGATAAGATTTGATATAATGGATTGATATTAGGGCTCTTTATTTTGAATAAGCACCATAAGTGCCTGAGGATGATTGGTTATCCAACGCGCAATTTTGTTTAGATTCAGGCAATAGGAGCGACGTAGGGGATCTTTATGCATAGATTGGCGTGGAGCACCTATGTGAAGGCAGCGTCCTTCGATACATAGGTCGAATTCGGAGCCAGAGGGTTTGTAGCGCGGTCCGATACCGTCAGCCACTATTCGGATTATGCTTCCGTTTGCTTCCAGAAGTCTATCCCTCAGTACTTTCTCTTCGTGACTGATGAATGGTGAGATGAAGACTCCGCCGCAACGTATAGTTTCCTCCCATAACCGTTGGAAATATGTGTTTTCTTCAGGTGTGTAGCGGCTGCTGACTATGGCGGGAACAATCTGAGGATATCTCAGTAATTGAAAATTTCCGAATATATCAAATTCCATTTCTCCAATTCGGATACGGTGTGCGCTTTGGAATAGATGCGGAATTAATGTGCGTATCCGGCGACGCCGGGGATTATCGAGAATATATTTTCGAAATCGCTCTGACATATCTTTATTGTAGGCAATTCTATCGTTGAATTTTGGCGTGAATAGCGGTCGTTCAGTAGTATAGCGGAGTATATGACGCCAGTTTTTTGTGCATCTACTTTTAAATAGACCTACGTAATAGCCAAATTCTTTGGGAAGGTATCTCTTAACACGCCATAGGATATGAAGGTGATCGGGCATGATAACATACTCTTCAATTTTAAAGTTAGTGTCTTCTTCGATGGCTTTAATCTGTGTTTCGATTATAGTACCTGTCGGAGTTGGGATTGCCTTAGGGAGGTCATCGCGCTTCTGCGGATCGCCTTGTAGATATGAGAAGTCCGGTGCTGTTTTGTCTTTGGAGATGGTGATCATGTACACGCCGGGATTCCGGTAGTCGTGATGTCGGGATCGCCGGTTGCTATGGGGGGTATGTGGTTTGTGAAACATGATAGTGAGAGGGGATGGCGTGAAGGTGGAGGAATTTTTTGGACTTCGGGCTTGCGCCCTAAGCGCAGATGGCAAGCCCCATGGGGGCTTGCCTTGGGGATATAGGGATGAAAGTTCTTTTTGGACTTCGGGCTTGCGCCCTCAGCACAGATGGCAAGCCCCATGGGGGCTTGCTTTGGGGCTTGCCTTAGGGATTGCCGTGTGGGGCGCGATTAGCGGACGAAGGAGGCGAGGCGGTCGAAGAAGGAGGGGTCTTCGCCGGTGGTGAGGTCTACGAGTTTCCCTTCGGGGTTGATGATGGCTTTGGTGGGGAAGCCTTCGATATTGTAGGCGGTGTAGAGGTCGCGGTCATGGCCGTTGTAGAGGTTGAGCCAGGGGAGTTGGTGCTCTTTTACTCCGGCGCGCCAGTCGGCTTCGGATTCGTTGCAGTCGATGCCGATGACCACGATCTTGTCGCCGTATTCCTGATATGCCTTCTTGAGGGCGGGGAATCCCTTGACGCACCATCCGCACCAACTGCCCCAGAAGTCGAGTACCACCCATTTGCCTCGGAAGTCGGAGAGACTCACTTTCTTGCCGTTGAGGTCGGGGAGGGTGAAGTCGGGAGCGGAGATGGTGCCGGATGCCACTTCGGCTTTGCGGGCTTCCTCGGCATCTTTTTCCTGCTGCATTTCGATTACCTGTCGGTTGAGGAGTTCGGCGTAGGGCATAAGTATGGATTTGCGTGCCGCGGGAGTCATATTATCATACAACTGCTTGAAATCCTCGCCGCTTAGGTCGAGGATAGCCATTGGCACGGCGGGGCTCTCCGGGTGATCAGCCACGAATTTCTTGATGGCGGCATCGTAGCGTTCGAGATATTTCTTAGATTCGGATTCGGATATGGATTCATCGGCAGATACACGCTTGTAGTATTCCTGCTGTATGGGGTGGGTGATTGAGCGGAGAGTGGTGAGGTCTTCCATCAGTTCAGTGCCCTTTACGGAGTAATCGAGCGGGTCGAAGTTCTTGATGACTACCGATAGTTCATCGCCGGGAGAGGCGTAGAAGTCGGGAGTTTCGAATAGAGGCATCGGGGTCTCGATATTATAGCGGGCGGGGCCGGCGGGATCGAGTGTCATTTCGGCTTTGCCGTTCGTTACTTCGAGAGTGTCGTAGACAATCTTGAGGTCTTCCTGCTTTTTGGCGTTGAAGATGTTTTCGATAGTGACGTGGCTTACAATGAGATTTTTATCCTTGAAATTTTCAGGGAGTTGGATTTCTACGCTCCCTTCATTGTGGGCGCAGGCTGCCATAATGATGGCGATGATTGCGAAGAGGGTAAATTTTTTCATATCAAATATCGGAGGGATTTTATTTCAGGATTCTGGACTTCGGGCTTGCGCCCTCAGCACGGCGGCAAGTCTAAGGACTTGCCATTGGGATTGCAAATGGAATCAAACGGGAGGATCGCAATAAATTGCGCCCGCGGAGAAGGAGGAGAAGAAGCAGACCGGGAAGGAGAGAAAGATGAAGGAGGAGGAAAAAAGATCGAGGGACAAGAAGGGATGTAGGAGAATA
>CAMWSV010000229.1 GCA_947177015.1 uncultured Porphyromonadaceae bacterium | reverse complement strand
AAACCAAAAAACAAAGAGGTGCCGCATCGGGCACCTCATTATTAGGGATAAAACAGGAAATTATACCCACGAATATAAGACTCTCGGCAAAGATTTCTATCTTAAATTCTGAAAATCTTTCATCCTGCCTGACATCTTTAAGATTTTATGCTTACTTCTGAATCGGAAATTCTTACAGATCGGAAATCTTTAAGATTTTGGGTATCCTTCCGATTTTATTTGGAATCAAACAATTTCTTCACCGTTCCCAGTGAGGAAAGCACCGAGGATGCCTCGTAGGGCATGAATACGGTCTTTGTATCCTTACCCTCGGTTATGCTCTTGAGAGTTTCGATATATTTCTGAGCGAGAAGATATGACGCAGGGTCGGTCTGCGAACTATTGACGGCATCCGCCACATTGCGAATGGCATCTGCCTCAGCCTGTGCGCGGAGCACCTGTGCGCGAGCCTCACCCTCGGCTTTGAGTATGGCTGCCTGTTTCTCAGCCTCCGCCTTATTGATCTGCGACATCTTCTGACCCTCCGAACGAAGTATCAGCGACTGCTTCTCACCCTCGGCGTTAAGAATCTCCGCACGGCGGTTGCGCTCTGCCTGCATCTGCTTCTCCATCGCCACGCGCACACTCTCCGGCGGAGTTATATCCTGCAGTTCCACGCGGTTCACCTTCACGCCCCATTTGTTAGTGGCGTCGTCAAGGATCGATTGCAATTTCGCGTTAATAGTATCGCGGGAGGTGAGCGTCTCGTCAAGTTCAAGTTCGCCGATCACGTTGCGCAGTGAAGTCTGGGTCAACTTCTCAATGGCATTGGGGAGATTGTCGATCTCATATACCGACTTCTTGGGGTCTACGATCTGGAAATAGAGAAGGGCATTGATTTCGGTAGTCACATTATCGCGGGTTATCACCTGCTGCGAAGGGAAGTCATAAACCTGTTCTCTGAGATCGATCACCGTAGTGGTGGAAACTCTCACGCTTCCTCTGCCGAAGGGTCCGCCTTCGACCTTGCGGGTATAAATCACCTTCGGACGGTCGATAAAGGGGATAATGAAGTTCAGACCCGGCTGCAGCACGGAATGAAATTTACCCAGTCGCTCCACTACTTTAGTTTCCGACTGCGGCACTACCTTCACTCCCGCCATAATCACGATCACGACGAGCAGTAATATTATGCCGGCAATTATTAATGTAGCCATTTTCTCAGGGTTTAATGGTTAAGGTTATTTATTTTAAATGGTTAAGGTTATTTATTTTATAATTAAGTATTTAATAGTCAAAATTAAGGGTTGATCGGTTTAAGGGTTGATCGTTATGCCGGCGGGATTATTCTTTCACCGGTTCTACTTTCAGTATAATCGAATCGTACCCCACCACTCTGGCAGTGACTCCCGGCGCGAGCACGGTCGACTTATTAGCGCCTACCACCTGCCACACATCCCCGTCGATTCTCATCCGCAGCGAGTCGGGAGATTCTATCACCGTGCCTGTCCGACCGATCAACGCATCCATCCCCGTAGCGGTGTGTGCCGCGCCGCGATGCAACCAGTTGTTGAGATTGCGTCGCCATCTGAAGGTAGCGAAATAGAAGATGATTGTTGACACTACAAAGACTATGATAGTGACAGACCAATTATCATCAATCCATGATGACACCATGGCGGCAAGTGCCCCGAAAGCCACATACAGGCAAGTGGTGGAGAGCGTGAAAACCTCCGCTATCAGAAAACATGCAGCAACTATCAGCCAGAAACTCCAGATTCCCATAAATATTTTTTATACTTTTTTGCAAAAATACTGAAAAATTGCTAAAAATAAAAATTTTTGCCGGGAATCTCCTCCCCCGAATAAACTAAATCCCGGTCAGATGGTCAAAATCTCAGATTGAAAGATAATCAGCCGGAATTCCCCCGGAACGGGTTACACCCGATTTTAACGAAAAAGTTTTGTTAAAATGTATTATCTATCAACCCGAACAGAAAATTATTGTTATATTTGTAGTAATAATGTGAAGAATTATAAATTTTTAAACACATTCAGAGATTATTCGCATAGAGAATTGTCGTGTGTATTCCCCCTTAGCCCGAAGGTAGAGCGCAAGATAATCCGGCAAAACCCCTCACCATGTGATAAAAATTTATTCAACCCATAAAAGGAGTAATTATGAGCAGAATGAAACCATACTTATTGCTTGGAGCCATGATGATCTTAGGTTCATCGGTTATGTATGCAGAGATCGAAGATGATATCTACTACAACCCCAAGAAGGCTGCCCACAAGAGCAATCAGGAAGTAAGCACGAAGAATAACCGATCCAACTATATCCCGGACTATCAGGATATGGATCCGGATTACTATAATATGCGTGGTCAGTATTATTCCACACCGATCGATACTATCGGAGCGCGAGTGGAGAATGATCCCGACTTCGTATATACCACTCAGATTCAGAAATATTACAACCCTACAATTGTGGTTGACAACGAATCGCTCCTCGGCGACGTACTTAACAACTCATACGGCAACGTCACCATCGAGTATAACATCCAGGGTGTTCCCTCCTTCGGTACGTGGTGGGGATCCCTATGGAGTCCCGGCTGGAGCATTAATATCGGATCACCCTACTATTACAGCGGATATTACAACTACTATAATCCGTGGTATTGGGGACCGTCCTACAGTTGGAACTGGGGTCCGTCGTGGTCCTGGGGCTGGGGTCCGTCATGGTCCTGGGG
>CAMWSV010000228.1 GCA_947177015.1 uncultured Porphyromonadaceae bacterium | reverse complement strand
GGATAAGTCCGCGCTGACCCGGCTTGAGCGTAACGCTTCCGGCTGGAAGATACGCACGAACATCCATGCCGGCAGCCTCGAATGTGCCATAATCAGGCAGCGGATGATGACTCTTATTAATGATCTTTACCTTTAATCTTTCCATAATCTTTAGCATTTTATTCCCCTCCTTCAGATACCTGAATCCGGCGCTTCAGCCACCTGAGCACCAATAAAACCGGTAAATATCTCCCACACTGCGAATTTACAAAAAAAAATCGGGATGAATTACCGCTATAGGCGATAATTCATCCCTCAATGTAAATTTTATCTAAATTTAACCGCGACTGATACGCTCCTGACCCTTCGGAGACCCTAAAAGCCCCTTCCGGATACCGATTTCAGCGAATCGACGGGTCAAAAAGATTTATCCCTCCGTGATAGCGTCGCTCGGGCATACTGATGCGCATGAACCGCAAGAGATGCAAGTGTCGGGATCAATCTTGTAAATGTCGCCTGCTGAGATTGCGTCTACAGGACATACTGTCTGGCAAGTGCCACATGCAATGCAATTGTCGCCAATTACGTAAGCCATAATTCTTAAATTTTTATTGGTTAATTATTATTTTATTCGTAAAAATTACTCTGCAAATTTATCCCTTCCCAATCATTACGCCAAATATTTTAACTCTTTTTATTCATTCCACGCCCTTATTTAGAATCAATTCAATTATTATTTATAACCATTACAATTAATATTCGGAATGATTACAATCCGAGAGCATTTTTGGAAACCCCTACCCTTATGATGCAATGGATATTTTTATGCACAAGGTTGCGATTTGCGATGCGTTTTATTATATTTGCATAATTATATCCTGCTATATCCGACATATACGCTATACGGAGCATTATATACCATATATGGATCAACCACTATTTTCAATCATAACAATCACTTTTAACGCTGAAAAGGAACTGGTGCCGACTCTTGATTCCGTCAGGCAACAGACATTTCAGGATTTCGAACATCTCATCATCGACGGGGCATCCACGGATCAGACGCTCTCAGTGGCTCGCCACGAGGGTGTGAAGTCACTCCGCATTGTCAGCGAACCGGACAACGGACTCTATGACGCCATGAACAAGGGGCTCCACCTCGCTAAAGGCAAGTACGTGATCTTTCTCAATGCCGGTGATTGCTTCGCCTCTCCGCTCGTGCTCGACAAATACGCCGAAGCAGCCCGGGAGGATCAACCGGATATTATATACGCCGATACCGTAATTGTCGACGCCGACCGGCATATACTACGTCCCAGACATCTCTCGGCACCCGAAACCCTCACACGCGAGTCCTTCTCCCACGGTATGCTGATCTGCCATCAGGCATTCTGTGTGCGAAAGGAGATAGCACCCGAATATGACCTCGCATATCGTTTCTCGGCAGATTATGACTGGACAGTGAAATGTATCGAAGCCACAACACCCGAAAAATGCCGAAATCTCAACACCATCGCCATCCATTATCTCGACGACGGCATGACCGAGAAGAATAAACGCGCCTCACTGCTCGAACGCTACGAGATTATGAAAAAGCATTACGGGCTTGCCACTGCCCTGCGCCGGCACCTTGAATTCATTCCCCGCGCGATAAGCAGAAAATTTGGCAAGTAATCCCGCATGGTTTAGAAAAAAATTTCCACATGGATTAGAAAAAAATTTCCGCATGGAGATCAAGGCAAGCATAATAATCCTCACCTATAATCAGGCAGCCACGATAGGCAGGGCAATCGAAAGCGTGCTCCGTCAGCGACCCCCTTATCCCTACGAGATTATTATCGCCGATGATAATTCCACTGACCGCACTCGTGAGATTGCCGAATCATACGCCGCCCAGCACCCCTCCATTATCCGGATTCTCCCTCGGCATCAAAATCTCGGACTTGTCGGCAATTATTTCCATGCCCTGAGCCAATGCAGAGGGGAATATATAGGCGATTGCGCCGGAGACGATGAATGGCTTGACGAAACTCGCATGGCCCGTCAGATCGAAATATTAGACTCCGATCCGGGAATCTCGGTAGTGTTTACTGATGTTGAAGAATATCGCATTGACTCAGATGGAAACCTCACCTCGGATCTGCACTCCTCAAATCCACAACGTAAACGATGGATGCGTCCGCGAATACCCGGCAGAGAGATACTTCTCGCCACTCTTAACCACACCACCTCGCTACCCCTGACGCTATCCGCCGCTTTATACCGGAAATCAATAATCGAACACCAACTGCGCATATCACCGCACACCGTCAAGATGGAAGAAATGAAGATAGAAGATGTACCCATCATCGCAGCACTCGCCAACGCCGGAGACGCTTCATTCCTTCCCGCCATCGGCTACCGCTACTATATAGCCGGCGAATCGATCAGCAATAACCTGAGTTACGAAAAAGAATTCGACTTCTGCATCCGCGACACCCGCGGCACCGCCATTCTAGCCCGTCACTACGGTATCGACCAAAGCAAACTCCACTCACACTACAGCACCAAACTAAGCCATGCCGCCGCTCAACTGCGCCATGCACGGCGCCCGGATCTAATTCCCTGCCTAATCGCCACTGCGCGCGACTACTGGCACACATCGCTCCCACTCCGAGCCCGCATCCATCTCCTCCTGCTCCGCCTACTCTCCCGATTTCCCAATATCATCAATCACCGGCGGCGTGATAAGGTTTAACTTCCCGGAATTGAATTGCTCGGAAA
>CAMWSV010000227.1 GCA_947177015.1 uncultured Porphyromonadaceae bacterium | reverse complement strand
ATTTCCGAAGATAAGTCCCGTCGTAGTCGATGCCGGCGCCAGCGCGCCATTCTCCGTGAGTTCCACTCCCAACGCGCCATAGTTGAGCAGCCGGTCTAATGCGAATACCATCTTCTGATCGGGCAACGCCGCATATCCCACCGCCGGACGTATCCCTATCGGAAGCGGCAATCCCCACATCTCAGTATGTACCCGGCGATGAACTATCTCCGTCGCTGCCTCCACCAGTCTGTCGGCAAGGCTGTGGAGCAGCAATCCTCCGTATTCCTCCCCGAATTCTTCGGTTGCCAACGGTTTTCCCGCTTCGATAACCTCTTTTGCCGTCACGGCGAAAAGTCCCAGATGATCATCCTCTGGTGCCACGAAGTCAGCCAACGCCAGTCGGGGCGCCCCCTCCTTGCGAGGAGTCCATATCCGAATCCTTTCCTCTCCGAGCAAAATCGCATCTTCACCCTCCGCACGCCGGGCATCCACAATCCCGGCACGCGCCGTGAGCATCCCCCCGGCATCCTGCATGAGTGTAAGCAATCTCCGTGCATCCTCTATCAGACGTTGAGCCTCAACTATCTCCGCGCCGGCTGTCCCCTCGGATCGATCCATCGCTCCGGATTTCTGCGCTTCCCATTCCGATATCGTCACCTCAGAAGCCAGTTTCGGCGAGAGTCGCCAAGTATGCAGAAACGCTTTCCAGTTGATTTCCGGAATCGCCTCTTCTATACTTACACGCCACTCACGTATACCCATCTCAATCCCTTCATTTTCAGACTTCTCTCCAATCAATAACGCTGATTTATCCGCAACATTCCTCCCCGCGCCACCATGGCAACAATCACACACCGCTGCCTCTTCATGCTGACCGGATTTATGATGCACTGATGCCGCAGTCCCCTCTTTATGTGCCGACTGCGCATTGCGCTGGCGTACTTCCTCTTCATGCACCATGCGCAGTGTTTCCTGAGCCCTACGGATTTCTGCTACCGACTCCTGCCGGGTGGTTTCATCTATCAGTCGATGAGCCACCGCAGGCAATACCGCCGCATCACGCGTATGAATCACCACACCTCCAAACAGGGGCGCAATCTTCACCGACGTATGCAGATCACTCGTAGTGGCTCCCCCTACGAAGAGGGTCACATCTTGCATTCCTTCGCGTTCGAGCATGGATGCCACTTTTGTCATCTCTTTAAGCGAGGGGGTGATCAATCCGCTCAGCCCCAATAGTTTCGCACCGCTCTCCCGGAGCACGCCAAGAATCTTCTCCTCATCCACCATTACGCCGAGATCGATCACATTGAAGCCCCCGCATTTAAGAATCACCCCTACTATATTCTTCCCTATGTCATGCACATCCCCCTTTACGGTGGCGATCACGAACGGCACGCCTGCCGCAGTATCTTCACCCTCGGTGCCTGCCTCCGCTTCAATGGCAGGAGTGAGATGATCGATAGCACGCTTCATCACCCCTGCGGCTCTCACTACCTGAGGCAGAAACATCCGTCCGGCACCGAACTCATCCCCCACGCTGCGCATAGCGCTCATCAGGCGGTTGTTAACCACCCTCATCGCCGACCCCTCCTCGGCAAGAGCCAGATCGAGCAGCGATTCGATTCCATCACCAATACCCCGCTTAATCATCTCCTCTATCCTTCCGCGCGCAGTCCCTGCTGCCACCTCTCCGGTTGCTTGCATATCTGCCGCGGCCCCGGTTGCTTCCTTCCCTTCCGCAGCCAATGGGACTTCTTTTTCCGGAGCCTTTCCCATCTTGCGTCGCTCGGCTTCTTCTTTGATTTCCATAGCCTTATCCATAAGCCGCTCGGCCGCATCGCCGCGGCGCGCAAATATCACATCTTCAATCCTCTCGCGAAGTTCCGGGTCGATCCCTTCGCCGCTTATAGGCGTAGTCGGATTCACGATAGCCATATCCATACCCCGGGCAATAGCATGCTCAAGGAAAATGGCGTGCATCGCCTCGCGAAGTTTGTTATGCCCGCGGAATGAAAAGGATAGATTACTAACGCCTCCACTCACTTTCGCCCCGGGCAGATTCTTCTTTATCCATTCCACGGCATCAAGGAAGTCGAGCGCATAGCGGTCGTGTTCGGACATACCGGTGGCTATCGTCAGTATATTAGGATCGAAGATTATATCTTGAGGATCATAACCGGCTTTTTCGGTAAGAAGTCGGTAGGCTCGTTTACAAATCTCGATACGGCGCTGCAGATCTGTGGCTTGCCCCTTCTCGTCAAACGCCATCACCACAACTGCCGCCCCTGCCTCGCGTATCTCGCGAGCCCGTTCCAAGAATCGCTCTTCCCCCTCTTTGAGCGATATGGAGTTTACTATCGCTTTACCCTGAATCCGACGTAACGCTCTGCGTATCACTTCCATATCTGAGGAGTCTACCATCAGTGGCACACGCGCCGTACGTCCATCCTGACCCAAGAGAGTCACGAAGCGTTCCATCTCTAAGGGTGCATCGAGCATAGCGTCGTCCATGTTGATATCGAGCACTCCCGCTCCCTTTTCAATCTGGGCGGCGGCAATTTCCAGTGCTTCCGCCTGATTGTTTTCGTTGATGAGTCGCAGAAATTTTCGGCTCCCCGCCACGTTACATCTCTCCCCCACCTTAAGGAAGCCGTTCTTGGCGAGATTTACCTCCAAGGCCTCATTCCCGGCAAGCCAGAGACTGGAAGGATTGTCGGGATTGGAGGTAGTGGGATTATTCGAATTATTGGAGTTATTGGAAAAATCCGATAACTCCGATA
>CAMWSV010000226.1 GCA_947177015.1 uncultured Porphyromonadaceae bacterium | reverse complement strand
GCGAGCCGATTCTATTTCTTAAACAGCGTGGCCAATGAAGCCCCCATCGTAGCCAGCGAACCGACGCCCGATATTACAGGAATAATCTTCTCCCACACATTTGTCGTGCTCGGTTGCTTCGACGGCACTATGATATGCGAACCGGGCTCAACCACCGTGTTGCGCCCTACCTTAGCCACCTGTCCGTTCATATAGATGATAAACGCCTTGCTCTTCTTTGCTCTATCACCGTATCCCCCCGACTGCCCGATATAATACTTAACCTTCTGACCGGGCTGATATACCACCGTATTCGGAAACATTACATCTCCCGACACTTTCACCGTGCTTTGTTCCTCAGGCACATAAAGCATATCGCCGGGCTGAAGCACAAGATCGTATGATGAGCCTGGATGTGCCAACGCCATCGGCAGGTCAATACCAACACTATAAGACTTCTCCAAGTTCAATTTATCGATAGAGATAGAATCAGTACCCTCCGCATTCTGGCGAGCGAGCATCACCACCCGTGCGCGCTCCTGATATTCAGATTCCGAAAGTTTACGTTTCAGATATGCACCCTTTATATACGCACCTTCCACTATGCCTCCGCACTCCGTCACGAGATCCGAAAGACGCTGATTACGCATGGCAAGCGTATATACCCCCGGGAAAAGCACTTCTCCCTTTATCTCCACAAATTCCTGCGGCCGGTAATTCGGTGCCGTACGTACGATCACCTGGTCGTAAGGTTCAAGTATGAACTCGCTTGATTTATTACTGCGCTTGGTGCCCAGTCCCCCGGCTATATTCACAGTATATCGCTCCGCGATACGTTGTGATTCTGTCACATCCGTAGGATCATACACTCGGCGCGACACCTCTACCCTTACGGTCGACGCTCCCTCTCGCAGACCTCCGGCACGAAGAATAAGATCTTCAACCGATGTATTATTTGCGAATGGATATTCACCCGGGTTATTCACCATGCCGGTGATGGTAAAGGGCCCGTGCTGATCTATCGTCTGAATACTCGATATGTCAATCACGTCATTCTTCTGCAGTGTGATATCCTCAGCAGTGCCATTTATCACCGCACCCAGGTCTACCGGCACAACTTCGAGTGTCAGATCCGGTCCTTCGCGATAGATCAATGCTCTCCCCTGATAGGCATCATCGGTGAGTCCCTCCGCTTTCGAGATCAATTCGCGCAGCGTGGTGATCCCGTTGCCGAGAGCATAGAGCCCCGGACGCGTTACGGCTCCCTTCACCTCAACACGGTTTGAGAAGCGGTCGAGCACATTCCCCACTGTAATCACGTCGCCATCCTGCAATTGATAGGCGCCGAATTCACCTTTTTCTATCACGTATAGGTCATTGTCCGATCCGTTCTGGCGCGAGAGTCTAACCACTCCGGAGTAGGCGTCGCCCGTGAATCCGCCGGCATAGTCAAGAAGTGATGAAAGCGTCTCCCCTTGTTTCACCTCATAATACATCGGACGCTTCACATTGCCCGAAATATTTACGATCTGTTCGTATGGGGGCACGATAATCACATCCCCTTCCTGCAGACGTATATTGCCCGTCTGCTTCCCTTTGAAGAGATAGTCGTAGATGTCTACGTTGGCAATCTTTCGATTGTTGCGAAGCACCGTAATGTTACGCATCGATCCGATATCGCTTATACCTCCGGCATTATACAGCGCATGAAACACATTTGAGAACGGCGACATTCGGAATGTGCCGGGACGTGTCACTTCTCCCATGATATCCACCTGAATCGATCGTATATCGCCGAGGTTGACACTCACATCGGTCTGCTGATCGGTGACTCCGGCATATTTGCGGGCGAACAGATTGCGGATATGGGCGTTCGCTTCATCTATCGTCTTGCCATTCAGATGCACCGGACCCAGACGCGAGATCATGATGCTCCCTTCGGGCGAGATTTTCTCACGCAGATGCTCCTCAGCCGCACCCCACACATCGATAATCACCTCATCTCCGGGTCCCAGCCGGTAATCCTTCGGAGTAGCCATATTCGTGTTCGGCTCGAAGGTAAGGGCCTGAGAGTTGAATACCGCGCGACCAAACACCTCTTTGCTATCCTCTTCACTGAGGGTAAACTGATTTGTCTTTACCTCCACATCCTGCTGATAGATGGTCTCTTCATCAGCGTCGCGACTGGTGCTTTCACTATTTCTCGACTTATCACGGAGTGTGGCCGACTGAGCCGCTGACTCCGTGCTCACGTTATCGCGTTTATATTTCGCGCGGATACGGCGCACCTGATCCGGGGTCACACCCTGAGCCATCAGTTCGCGACCGATTTCCTGCTCGGTCTTACCATTGGCAGACTGAACCCGGATATATTGGATCACCTCATTATCCGTGAGGGCGGATGCCGCCAATGTCACAGCCAACACCCCGATAGTAAGAAGATTACGCAGTTTCATCGCCGGAAGAATACGTAGTTTCATTTTCAATTTTATATTCAGTAGCCGATGAATCCGCATCTGCAGATCCACCGCCTGATACATTTTACCTGATTTACTCCACAAATTTACGCATTTCTTTCCGTATGCCCAAATTTTTTCTATCTAAACTCCCTCCCCTCCACACGCATGCTGAATAGTTTGCCGAACAATAAAATTTTTTACTGAACATCAAATTCTTTTTTTTGCCAAACACTAAATGAACGCTAAATTGACGCTAAAGTCATCCCCATTTAGCGTATCCTTAGTATTCACTTAGCGCCACTTAGTGTTCGGAAAAAATCACCGTCCGGAAAAAATCA
>CAMWSV010000225.1 GCA_947177015.1 uncultured Porphyromonadaceae bacterium | reverse complement strand
CCGCCAAGCGGTTCGGATCGCTGCGCGAAAGGATCACCGCCGGCGAAACCTGGGAAGTGAAATAAACACAGACAATGACTATGGCCAAAAAAGTCGTCGAGACTCCACTGATGAAACAATACTTCGCCATGAAGCAGAAGCACCCCGACGCGGTGCTTCTGTTTCGTGTCGGAGATTTCTATGAGACTTTCTGCGAGGATGCGCTCACCGCATCCGAGATCCTGGGAATCACTCTCACCCGGCGTGCCAACGGATCGGCTCAGTCGATCGAACTGGCAGGATTCCCGCATCACGCTCTCGACACTTATCTGCCGAAACTCGTCAGGGCAGGGCGCCGGGTCGCCATCTGCGAGCAACTTGAAGACCCCAAACTCACCAAGAAACTCGTGAAGCGCGGCATCACCGAACTCGTCACTCCGGGGCTAAACCTCAACGATACTTCGCTCCCCGCCCGCGAGAATAATTTTCTGGCAGCCGTGCATTTCGGCACTCCGCGGCGCAACGGCAGCATCACCGCAGGCATGGCTATCCTGGACCTCACCACAGGAGAATTCCTTTGCGCACAGGGAGATCCCGCCACTATCGACAAACTCCTCGTATCGCTCGCCCCGCGTGAAACCATACGTATGCACGGCACACGCCAACTCTGCGACAGATTCTTCACCTTCCGCACCATCTATAACGAACTCGAAGATTGGGTCTACACCTCTGATGCCGCCCGCGAACGTCTCTACAAGCAGTTTGACGTGGAGTCGCTCAAGGGGTTCGGTATCGATGATATGGAGGAGGCTGTGATAGCCGCCGGCAGCATCATGCACTATCTGGACTATACGCAGCATACCCGCACACGCCATATCACATCCATTGCACGCATAGACTCGGCGAGATTCATGCATCTCGACCGCTTCACCATGCGCAACCTCGAAATACTGCAACCCTCATTCGAAGAGGGGATGAGCCTTATCGACGTGCTCGACAAGACAGTCACCCCGATGGGTGCGCGCCTGCTGCGGCAGTGGATGGCGATGCCCCTGCTCGACATCGAAGCCATAACCGCACGCCAGGACGGTGTGGAATATTTCTTCCGCGATCCCGAGGCTCGCGAACGCCTCAGTGAGTCTGTGCGCCGCGTAGGCGACCTCTACCGGTTGGCAGGAAGATTATCTTCTATGCGTATCTCGCCGCGTGAGATGCTGCAGTTGGCAGGTTCGTTTGACGCTTCTGCCTCAGCAGGCGCCTTACTTAAAGCCACATCCTGCGCCCCACTCTTGAAAATAGGGAAATCAATCTCCGACACCCTGCCGCTGAAGGAGATGATCCTCAAAGCAATATCCCCGGATGCACCCGCACTCATCTCGAAAGGAAATTATATCGCCGACGGCTATGACCCCGATCTTGATAAACTCCGACATATCCTCCGCCACGGCAAGGAGGCGCTCGACGAAATCCTGCGCCGCGAGACAGAAGCCACCGGCATACCCTCGCTGAAGATCAGTTTCAACAACGTGCACGGATATTACATCGAAGTGCGCAACACCCATAAGGATAAGGTGCCCGGGCATTGGACACGCCGCCAGACCTTAGTGGGAGCCGAGCGCTACATCACTCCCGAACTCAAAGAGTATGAAACCACCATCCTCGGCGCCGAAGATAAAATATCCGTGCTTGAAAGTAAGTTATACGGCGCTCTCATAGAGTCGCTCATGCAGTATATCGAGGAGATAATGCGCAATGCCCACGCCATAGCGCAGACCGATTGCCTGCTCTCCATGGCAGCGGTGGCGGAGGCTTACAATTATGTGCGCCCGCAGATCGACAATTCCCTTACCCTTAAGATAGAAGGAGGCAGACACCCGGTAATCGAACGCCGTCTCCCCCCCGGCGAACCATACATCGCCAACTCAGTGACACTCGACTGCGATTCGCAGCAGATAATGATGATCACAGGCCCCAACATGAGCGGTAAGTCGGCTTTACTGCGCCAGACCGCTCTCATCGCCCTCATGGCTCAGACCGGTTGCTTCGTACCCGCCGAATCGGCTCAGATCGGTATCATTGACAAGATCCTCACACGCGTGGGTGCCTCCGACAATATCTCTGCCGGAGAGTCCACCTTCATGGTGGAAATGAACGAAGCCTCCGCCATACTCAACAATATGAGCGAGCGGTCGCTGATCCTGTTTGACGAGTTGGGTCGCGGCACATCCACCTACGACGGCATCTCCATCGCCTGGGCTATCGTGGAGTATATCCACGACAACGGCCGCTGCCGCCCCAAGACTCTTTTCGCCACTCACTATCACGAACTCAACGAGATGGAGAAAACCTTCAGCCGCATACGCAATTATAATGTATCGGTCAAGGAGGTAGACGGCAAGGTAGTGTTCATGCGTAAACTGCGAGCCGGAGGTTCGGAACATAGTTTCGGCATCCACGTGGCGCGCCTGGCAGGTATGCCCCGCTCTATCGTGAAACGCGCCGACGAGGTGCTGAAACAACTGGAGGCATCCACCGCTGATCCTGTAGCCGGAAAGCGCACCGAACCCGGCGCGCCCAAAGCCGCCAAAGCCGATATAGCGCACGCAGGCAAATCGCAAGACGGGATGCAGATGTCGATATTCCAACTCGATGACCCCATGCTCAGCCAGATACGCGACCGCCTTCTCGACCTCAACATCGACACCCTCACCCCCCTCCAGGCCCTCACCACCCTCCACGACCTCCAGTCCCTCCTCACCGGAAAATTCTAAAGCAGGCATTACTCCTCCAATCCCCCTGCGATAATTCCAATTCCATCCAATCCCCCTGCGATAATTCCAATCCCCTCCAATCCTCCTGCAAGCCCTCATGGCTTGCATCTGTGCTGAGGGCGC
>CAMWSV010000224.1 GCA_947177015.1 uncultured Porphyromonadaceae bacterium | reverse complement strand
GCAAACTCGTGCGTAGCATCAGACTCGAAGCCGGACGCAATGTAATCACGCTCCCTGGGTCAGGTATTTATGTAATAGCCGACCGCAAGGTTATCATATAGTAATTCTTCTCCAAGCCTATTATTAATAAATCATAATAGGTAAATGCCACAATAAGGCTGCATCGTAATGATTGTATTATGGTGCAGCCTCTTTTTTATTTGTATGAAATGGAAGTTGAAAATCAAGAAGCCATTAAATAGATTGGATAATGAAAAAATTTATTTATATCTGCATCAGAGTGAATAATAAGTACTATCCGAAGAATTATCTCGATATCTTAAGAAATAAAATCTCTACGAGGTTATTGATAATATCTAAATTTTTTTGGAAGGATATAGGAGCGCTATACATAGCGTTCGCGATGAAGTTTCAAGATGTGTATCGGGTGCGAACCAACCGAGAGGCTGTTTCATATCCCAAGAGGCCTATTAAAGGAAGATTAAGATCCTCGCAACCGCTATGATAAAGGATTGGAGTTTGAATTTTCCAAGTTCGAGTAAGTCAAAAAGCGATAGAATAAGATCAGAGGGCGAATGAGTATAGCATATATCCCGGTTGTCGGGTATGATTTATAGTTTTATCATTGTAGTTAAGAGAATCAATAATAATCAGTATTCTTTTTTGATTAATTGAAATTTTTTATCTAACTTTGCTTTCGGAATATCGGAAAAGTAGTTGTTTGACACTTCTGGATATTTTTATGATAAACTACTTCATCGTGACGCGACGTATATGTTCAGTCAAACAGGGATATGCGTATTGAAGTAAAAGCGTAGTGGCGCACGATACTTTGTAGTAAAAAATAGTTATGAATCATATCATCGAAAAATATATAAGATTGGCATTGCCGATGCTCCTTATCATTACAATAGTGATGGGAGGTTGCCGACGCACGCCGGAGCACGTGATTAGTCAACTCGATAAGGTAGACTCCATTATAGAGTCCCAACCGGACTCTGCACTCGCCATCATCAAGAGTATCGACACGTTCGAACTCCACGGCAAAAAAGATCGCGCGCGCTACTCGCTCCTTCATGCCATGGCACTGGATAAAAATAATATTCCTCTCACTGATTCATTACTTCTAAAACCTGCTTTAGAATACTACATCAAGCATGGCAGTCCCGACAAAAGAATGCGGACACGCTATTATGAAGGTGCTTTCAATCTTGATTGTGGAAATTATGCAAGGGCAATGGAATGTTTTTTGGATGCCATTTCGGATACTGCAGCCGTTTATACAGATTCCTTGGGACTTGCTCTTGTTTATATAGGACAAGGCGTGACGTATGGGCGGCAGTCACGCATGAATAAATTTATAGAACTTAACCGAAAAGCGGTTGAAATTTATAAATCGAGAGGAGATTCCGTGCGTGTAGCAGAGGGATTAGTAAGAATTATGAGTGGGTATGCCGGTATGGATGACTCAATCGGAAGAGCCGCATCTCTTAATGAAATAGAAAGGTATCTGCCGGTATATTCAAAAATACCCGACAAGATTATGCCATCGATCGTCAGTGCAACTGTATGTTCGCGTCCTAAATCCATTTCTCAACACTTATTGGATTCTATATATGAATCTAAAAATGATAATAAAGATCTCAGAATGGCATTGGCATTTGGGTATAGTGCACTTGGAAATACAGATAGATCTCTTGAATTAATAGATGAGATTAGGAACTCAGGTGAACCATACGACACTATACGAGTTTTGCTTATATGCAGTCAGTGTTATGAAAAATCCGGAGAATTTCGTGAGGCATTACAATCCTATAAGCAATTTTATCTTATGGTAGAAAATGATGTAAATCATCTGATGAATGATGATTTACTCTATACCCGCCAACGGCATGACATTAATGAAGAAAATAAAGTTGTAATAGAGAAAAAAGATAAAATCATTTATGCGTCAGTGGTAATTATTTTGAGTATTCTATTGGTTGCTGCTATTTTATTGTACGTTGTCAGAACGAAGGTGTATAAAAATAAAATATTACAGTTGAAATGTGAGAATCTTGAAGATACACTGATGCAAGGAAAGCAGGATATGCAGGATATGATTGCACGTATATCCTCACTCTCGGAATCACTCGATATGATAAAAGATGATAATTCAGAATTAAGAACTGTTAATTTGGAACTGACAGATAAAAATTCAAATTTAACTGTTCATAACGAACTACTGAGTGAAAGATTGAAGAATTCCTTAAATACCGGTATGACTTTTATTGACGATATCATGAGAATGGAGATTACCGGTAAGAAAAAATATGGTGAACGTTTTGAGTCTCTTAAAGAAGCAATACATAAGAATCAAAATGAATTTTTCAGTATATTAAAAAATCATCTCCGTATATCGCATCCGAATTTTATGAATCATCTTGATTCATTATCACTGAATGAGGATGAATATAATATTGTAACACTTTATGCATTGGGATTAAGTGGGGCTGAGATAAAACAATATCTTAAAATATCCGGATACTATTATTATAGTGGAGAATTAAGGAGAAAGTTTGAAATGAAAAGAGGAGATGGCTACATTAACGACTATATTATTGAACTGATGAAAAGGTTAAATGATTCGAATAATGGAATTGCAGATATGCCCTAATCGAATATATTATTTTTTGTTTTGAAAAGTATGTGATTTTTTGTAGGAGAAAGATTCAATAAATAGTTATCTATCCTTATAGGCTATATAAAAATAGGTCATTAGAGAGAGTTTTGAGACTTTTTTTATATAATTGAGACTTTTATGAAATGTTAAAATGGTAAACTGTTTGAAATCAGAAATATATAAATTCATTTTTTAGACTTTTTTTGGGGAAGTGAGATAAATTTTTTATT
>CAMWSV010000223.1 GCA_947177015.1 uncultured Porphyromonadaceae bacterium | reverse complement strand
CTCCCTTCGCGAAGCCTTCCCTCCGCGAAGCCTTCCCTCCGCGAAGCCGTCCGTCCGCGAAGCCGCCCGTCCGCGCGAAGCCGTCCCGTTCAAAAGCATCGCTTTTGCCATCCTCCCCTCATGCAAGCCAAAAATACAAAAGCCCGGAGCCTTACAGCCCCGGGCTTTATTTTATCTTCCTTAATTTTTTCAGAATTCCAGATTGAGTTTAATCTTGAGAGTCCCCTCCGCGGGCACAAGCATCAGATACACAACTCCGCTCTCTCCTTTCTGCTCCGATACGCTCGCCGCTGCAAACCAGGCATCTTTCATCTTCTTTGCCACATCGCCAACCACTAATTTGCCATTGCCGTAGTTGCCGTTCAGGAGAGTCAGGGTTGTGCCCTGCACTTTCACCTTGCCATAGTCACCCATAAACTGAGCCAGCGAGGCATCCTCCTTGCCATTGGTGGTGACGATCAACTTGTAACACCCCTCTACGCCGTCGGCGTCCGACATGGCGCCGGCTACGGTGCCGTCGATCGGCGAAATCAAATTCCATATCTCCGCCGGAACGGCGCCTCCCATCGATTTGCCGAAATCCTTGATCTGTCCCACCAATTTCTGCGACACATTCATCGCCACGACTCTATTGGCGTTCCCTCCGAGTCCGCTCACTACCCCCGGATCAATCTTCGACACCTCTATCACGCATTTGGCAGGCGAATAGTCGGCTGTGACCGGCATAGCCTCGAATTCAAGACCTTTACCCCGGAAATTGCCACCTCCTACTAAATATTTCGGCCCCTCGAAGAGCATGCTCATCGCCATGCGGGCCTGCGCCTGCTGACTGAACGACATCCCCGAGTATATACCGTCGAGCGACATCCACATATTAAAGGCGTCTTCGCTCTTCGACATCTTTTCGGCATATCCGTTCCCAAGGAAACTTCCCACCTCTGAGAGTTGCGCATATTGCTCAAGGTCTTTCAGATCCACCGGTCCGCTCACCCAGAGATGCTGACCCTTATTCATAATGTAATATTCCCCTTTGAATTCGATATCGTTATACTTCTCCCAGGGGCGCGGATCCTTCTTATCGATAGCCGCCTTCAGCGCCGCCAGGTCGCGGATAGTGAAGATGGTGTAATATTTTCCCTTCTCAATGAACGCGGCGAAGGCACCCGCCTCTATACCGGCGCTGAGCACCTCCATATTGTCGCGGATAGCCTTCATATCCATCTCCGGCATACCCTGGATGCCGGCTGATTCTATCTTATCCAATTTCGGAGTCGCTACTATCTTCCCATCCTCTACCTTCCCCCCGGTCTGCTCCACGATCTTCTTCAGATCCCCGCTCACCACCATTGAGGCATCGGCAGGAATATTGTGATACATAGCCTTGAGTTCTGCCTCAACCTCAGCCGAATTCGAGCACCCCGAGGTGATCATCACTACTGATAAAGCCACTGCCGCAATCATTTTGAAAAGCATACCGCGGCGGATGTCAATCATTCTCTTCATAAATATTGATTTTTTTAAATTTAATCACATCACCCCCTCAACCCATAAACTCATAAACCCATAAACCCAAACTTTCGCTCCGCAAAAGTTGAAATTTATATTCTTTGATTCTACAAATTTAAAATAAATTTCTTAACTTCGCAAAATAACACATACTTAAACTTTTTATCATGAATTTCATATCACAGCGTATCGAGAAACTCTCCCCGTCGGCAACCCTCGCCATGTCGCAGAAAAGCGCCGAACTCAAAGCCAAAGGCGTCGACGTAATCAATATGTCGGTAGGCGAACCCGACTTCGACACTCCCGACCATATCAAGGAGGCTGCCAAGAAGGCAATCGATGAGAATTATTCACGATACACCCCCGTGCCCGGATATCTCTCCCTCCGCAAGGCGGTATGCGCTAAACTCGAACGCGAAAACAACATCTCTTTCACCCCCGAACAGATCGTGGTGGGCAACGGCGCCAAGCAGGAACTCTTCAATGCCCTCCTGGCTTGCGTAAATCCCGGCGATGAAGTCATCATCCCCACTCCCGCCTGGGTGAGTTACGTAGAAATGGTAAAACTCGCCGAGGGCAAGGTGGTCACCATCCCCGCCGGAATCGAAAATGATTTCAAAATCACTCCCGAGCAACTTGAGGCTGCCATCACCCCCGCCTCCAGGATGATCATGCTCAACTCCCCTTCCAATCCCACCGGCTCGATATATTCCTACGATGAACTCCGCGCCCTCGCCGAAGTGCTCGGTCGCCATCCGCAGATCCTCATCCTCGCCGATGAAATCTACGAACACATCAATTTCGTGGACCGCGTTCACAGCATCTCTGAATTCCCCGAAGTGCGCGACCGCGTCATCATCGTCAACGGCGTCTCAAAGGCTTACGCCATGACCGGCTGGCGCATCGGTTATCTCGCCGCGCCGCTCCCCATCGCAAAGGCAGTCACCAAACTGCAGGGGCAATCCACTTCCGGCGCTTCATCCATCGCGCAGAAAGCCGCCGAAGCCGCCTACGATGGTTCGCAGGAGTGCGTCCGCACCATGCGCGAGGCGTTCCGTCGCCGGCGCGACCTCATCGTCCAACTCGCCAAGGAGATCCCCGGATGGGAAATCAACTGCCCCGAAGGAGCCTTCTATCTCTTCCCGAAGGTAGACAGTTACATCGGCACCCACTCACCCTCGGGCCGCAACATCGAGTGTGTAGCCGACTACGTGATGTATCTCCTCGAAGAAGCCCACGTGGCATGTGTAGACGGCGAAGCCTTCTGCGCCCCCGGCTATATGCGCCTCAGTTACGCCACTTCCGACGATAACATCCGCGAAGCCCTCCGCCGCATCCGCGAAGCCTCCGCCCTCCTCTCCAGATAAATCTCTCCCCCTTTCCTCTCTCCCCCTCCTCTGCGGGCGCTATCCTTAGCCCCCTGTAGGAGTGTCC
>CAMWSV010000222.1 GCA_947177015.1 uncultured Porphyromonadaceae bacterium | reverse complement strand
AGGCTTCCGATTTCGGAAGCCTGTTTTTTATTTGGAATTATCTAAGTTGTTGGAGTTATTGGTATTCTCGGAATTGCACTACTCTTGGGAGAGGCGGAGGTATTTGTCGGCGATGAGGTAGTGGATGATGTTTTCGCGACGTGGGTCGGCGAATTGTTGCATCCATGCGCGGGAGGCATCGGCTATCTTTCGGGCTTCTTCGGGATGCCGGTTGTAGTAGTCGATTTTTTCGGCGGCGTCTGAGAAGTCGTTGGCTATCTCGATGTAGTGGACGCCGGGGATCATCGCTCCGTGCATGAGCCAATTTTCTACCGTAGGGCGAGTCATTACCGGCACGCAGTTGCTCAGGCATATCCATTGCAGGGCTGATGCCACATCATGACCTTCGAGTGCGAGGATATATCGGAAGTTGAAGTGTTGAGGGATCGTGACACTCTCCTTATGCCATTCGGTAATGTTGCGTCGAGAGGTATCGCCTAAGTCAAATAGGGGATTACCATACCATTTTTCAAGAAAGCGCCGGCGATTCTCTTTAGCGTCCACATCGCCTCGGAAGAATAGTTTAGGAATCTTTACGTCAAACGGAATATTATCGCTAATCTTTATGAAATGCCGCCTGCGATCGAGGTTCATCAACGCCACGTTCGAGCGCAGGGCGTCGAGCCGACGTGCTTTGCCAAACATTACTTCCGAGGGATTCTCGTGCGTGTCGCCGTTGATGAAGTCTATCTTGCGCCCGGGCTGGAATGAGCGGAGATATCGCATGAGGTCGTACCAATACGTGCTATGTGAATCCCGGAGTCGTATTGCGCCGATCGGGCGAGCGTTTGCGCCCGGACGGAACGATTCGGTGAGCGGAAAGTAATAATCCACACGCCGACGTATTTCATCGGCATCGGGACGCTGCTCCCAATTTTTCAGACATAACTCGCGTTGCCGGCGCCTTACGAAGCGTGGCAAAATCACAGTCCTCCACAACGACTGCAACTGATAGAGCAGCATCGGAGATTTCATCATAGTGGTATTACTTCACGAAGCGGAACTTAATTCCTTTGATATTCACTAATTTTGATATTTGCCGTCTGTTGACAGATATCTTTTATATACCATTATATACACCATTTTTGTATATACTACTTTTTGGTGTAGAACTTACAAAGGTCGGAAATCACGCAGTTGAGGCAATCCGGTTTCCGGGCTTTGCAGACGTATCTGCCATGTAGGATAAGCCAATGATGCGCCTTTGGGAGTATCTCTGCCGGGATATGCTTCACGAGAGTCTTCTCGGTGGCGAGAGGTGTCTTGGAATTATTGGTGAGTCCGATACGGTTGCTGACGCGGAAAACGTGAGTGTCTACAGCCATAGCCGCCTTGTTCCACACTACGGAGAGCATCACGTTGGCAGTCTTTCGGCCCACGCCGGGGAGTTTCATCAGATTGTCGATATCCGAGGGCATCTCGCCGTCGAATTCCTCCATGAGCAGTCGTGCCGCGTTGAGCAGATGTCGCGTCTTATTATTGGGGAAAGTGACGGATTTGATGTATTCGAAGACTGTCTCCTCATTGGAGGCTGCGAGTGTGACGGGGTCGGGGAACGCCTCGAATAGGGGAGGCGTCACGATATTGACCCTTTTATCTGTGCACTGCGCGGAGAGAATCACCGCGAGCAACAGATGAAAAGGTGTATCGTAATCGAGTTCTGTCTTCGGATCCGGCATCACTTCTGCGAAGCGGGCCATCACCGCGTCATAGCGTTCCTGAAGTCGCATGGAGAGGTGAAATTAGGCCTTATAATAAAGGTATGGAGCGAGAGAAGGTATTTAGCGTGCCGCGTCGAATTCGTGGAGGAACCGGACGTCGTTTTCCGAGAAGAGTCGGAGGTCTTTCACGCGATATTTGAGGTTGGTGATACGCTCGATACCCATGCCGAACGCATATCCGGAAAATTCCTTTGAGTCTATTCCGCATGCTTCGAGCACATTGGGATCCACCATGCCGCAACCGAGGATTTCCACCCATCCTGTACCTTTACAGAATGCGCACCCCTTGCCGCCGCAGATGTGGCAGGAGATGTCCATCTCTGCCGAAGGTTCGGTAAAGGGGAAGTAGGAGGGACGCAGACGGATCTTGGTATCGGGTCCGAACATTTCGCGGGCGAAGTAGAGGAGACACTGCTTGAGGTCGGCGAATGATACGTTACGGTCGATATAGAGCCCCTCTACCTGATGGAAGAAGCAGTGGGCACGTGCCGAGATAGCCTCGTTGCGGTATACGCGACCGGGGCAGATGATACGGATAGGGGGACGCTGACGCTCCATGGTGCGGGTCTGCACGGATGATGTGTGGGTGCGGAGCAGAATATCCCCTGCCGAACGTGAGATGAAGAAGGTGTCCTGCATATCGCGTGCAGGATGGTCGGGCGGGAAGTTGAGAGAAGAGAACACGTGCCAGTCATCTTCGATTTCCGGACCCTCGGCTATGGTGAATCCCATGGCACCGAAGATTTCGAAGATTTCATTCTTTACGATCGAGAGAGGGTGGCGGGTGCCGAAGGGCATCGGAGTGGCTGTGCGTGTAAGGTCGATTTCACTTTTTGAAGACTCAGCCTGCGAGGCAAGGCTCTCTTTGAGTTGTGCGAGTCGCTCGGTGGCGGCACTCTTGAGTTGGTTAAGCATCTGGCCAAGTTCACGCTTCTGTTCGGCAGGAACGTTGCGGAAATCGTTCATCAACTGTGAGATTTCACCTTTTTTACTCAGATATTTGATACGGATTTTCTCAACCTCCTCGGCAGAATTTGCCTTCAGAGCCTGAATTTCCTGTAGAAGTCCGTTGATTTTATTGATCATAGCGCAATGATAATTATTTAACTGCAAATTTAACAAAATAATTTCACTTGAGCAATAATTCCCCAAATCGGATTCCTTGTCGATGTCTTCATTCTTTTCGGAGCATCTTATTATCGGAGCATCT
>CAMWSV010000221.1 GCA_947177015.1 uncultured Porphyromonadaceae bacterium | reverse complement strand
TATTTATACCATTTAGAGCGGAAGAGGCGAATGAGGAAGATAGCGCCGCGGAATGTGAGTTCGATACACATGGCGGTCCAAACGCCTTTAAGACCCATTGATTGGGAGAGAATCCAGGCGAGGGGTACCCTTACGAGCCAGATGCTGCCGAAATTCATAAGGGCAGGGAGTTTGGTGTGACCCACACCTACGAATGCACCGTAAGCCACAATGGATGCGGCAAACATCGGTTCTGCCCATGCTTCGATACGCAATACATCGGCTCCGAGAGATCGAATTGCTTCGACAGGAGTTATAACAGCCATTATCTCCGGTGCAAAGATATACATGAGTGCTCCCATCACTGTCATTATAGCCATACCGAGTCCGACTGCCATATTACCGAACCGACGTACAAGTAGCGGGCGGTTTGCACCATGACTCTGTCCGGTGAGGGCGGTTGCGGCATCACCGATACCATATCCCGGCATATAGCATAGACTTTCCGCTGTGACAGCAAAAGCATTTGCGGCGATGGCGATAACTCCGAGCGGACTCACAATCATTGTAATTGCAATCTGAGCGCCGCATATCACGGCGTGTTCCACCGTCATGGGTGTGGAGATAGAAGTGGCTTTGGCAGTCACCTCGCGAGTTGGGCGGAAACTCCCTTTATAGCCCGCAAGGCGTATCTCTTTTTGCTTTACACAGGCAAAATACATCATCAGCGCCGCGCAGATTACTTCCGCACCTACAGTGCCTAAAGCGGCACCGAGCACCCCGAGCCCGGCTCCCGGGAGTGTAAAGGAGAATCCGCCAAGGTCGAGGTGATGAGAAGGGAAGATAAAGAAGAAATTCAGGATGCAGTCGAGTACACACATCAATCCGCTGAGGATGCTCGGAATCTTCATGTTGCCTACGCATCGCAACATTCCCCCTGCAAGATAATTAAGGGTGAGAATGGGCAATGCGGCTACGAATACAAGGAAATAAATAGTGGCACGGGGGTTAATCTCCGGTTGACCTCCGAGCCAATAAGGGAGTCTCCATGCTATAGCGACCCCTATAATCGCCGTTATGACTGAGAAAATAAGGCTTGCTGAAATACCTTGGCGGAAAACCTTACGTGCACCCTCTTCATCTCCGGCGCCTACGCGGTGGGCTACCTGTACGGAATAACCCGAGGTCATTGCTGAACAGATACCCCAGAAGAGCCATAGACTTGTTGAGACCAGACCGATGGAAGCCGAATCATCGGCACCAAGTCTGCCTACCATTGAAGCGTCGATATACTGCATGGCTATACTCGACAACTGAGCGAGCATAGCCGGCAATGAGAGCATTATGGTGAGCCGAAGCCGGGAGCGCCATGACAATTCTTTTCCTTCGCGGATGAAATGTATGCTTACGGACGACATTTATGAGACTTTACTAAGAGTTTCTTTTTTAAGTAAGTTTTTAAATCAGTTTATATTATAAATTAAGCAAAGGAAAGAGTAATCGAATGTTCCGTTTGTTTTTGAGCAGTATTTATGTCCCTTCAGTTCAGTTGCATAGCCCGCTATGCAACTGAACTGAAGTATCAAATCAACTCCTTCAAAATTCAAAAATAATTATTCGCCAAATTTCAAAACTTACTTATTGATTTATAAAAATTGTGTTTAAGACAGCATGGGGTCATGCTGTAATTCGATATGGTTAAAGATTAATTTTGCCGATACGTTCGAGGGCTTCGAGCAATCGCGCACGCGGGCAGGCGTAGTTGATGCGGATATAATCAGGATCACCGTAGGATGAGCCCGAGGCGACCCGGACACGCGCCTCGCGCAAAAGAATATCGCGCAAATCGTCGGCTGACATGCCGAGTGGGCGGATATATATCCATGCCAGATATGTGGATTGAGAATCGCACACCGGGAGTTGCGGAAATCTTTGGCTGAAGAAATTACGCAGCAACTTGTAGTTGCCATAAAGGTAGTCGTTGAGAGCATCGAGCCATTTACCGCCTTCGTTATATGCCGCCTTGAGGCCTACGATACCGAATGGATTTACGTCGCAGACTTCGTTGTCGTTAATGGCACGGTCGATACGTAGTTGGCTTTCTTCGTCAGGACATATAATGTTGGCAATCTGCAATCCGGCAGTATTGAACGCTTTACTGGGTGAGGTGCATACCACTGCATCGGGGTCTATGGTAGCGTAGGGGATATACTCCGGTGCATCCGGGTGAACGAGTTCGCAATGTATCTCATCGCTTACGACGCGCACGCCGTTTTCGCGGCAGATGCGGCAAATTTCCGTAAGTTCCTCCCGACTCCATACGCGTCCCGATGGGTTGTGAGGGTTGCAAAGAATCAGCAATGTATTTTCCGGGCGTGCAGCGAGCATAGCGAGATTTTCAAAATCCAACTTATATGTGAATCCTGTGGCAGTATCCATGCGTTTAAGAGGATTCTCCACGATATTGCACTTATTATTGCGGATTGACGAGAAGAAGCAATTATAAGCGGGAGTCTGGAGAATGACCCCCTTTCCCGGATTGGTGAGCGCTTTAATAATGGCGGAGATTGCAGGCACCACACCCGAAGTATATATTATGCGCCTGCTGTTAATATCCCAGTGATGACGATTGCCAAACCAATTAAGAATTGCTTTGTAATAGTCGGGTGCCACGTGAGTGTAACCGAAAATTCCGGTTTCGACCCTGCGGAGCAAAGCGGATGTGATGGAAGGGGCAGTGCGGAAATCCATATCCGCCACCCACAACGGTATAATATCTGAAGCATCGCCTTCGGAATCCCATTTCATTGATCCTGAAAGGCGACGTTCGGTCAATTCATCAAAATCGAAATTTATATCGCTCATAGCAAGTAAGTTTTTAAAATCAGTTTATATTATAAATTTAAATAACGGGATGGGGATGGCGAATTTTCTTTTTGTTTTTGAACGGTAAATTTGTCACTTTGGTTCAGTCGTATACCCCGCTATGCTTCTTTACTCAATAAACA
>CAMWSV010000220.1 GCA_947177015.1 uncultured Porphyromonadaceae bacterium | reverse complement strand
CGTTTTCATATCTTTATAACAATGAAACTCTCAAAATGGTTGACTGTGCAATCATTTTTTTGCAAAATCGGGTCTTAAGTATTATCAAATGGAGTCCTGGTTATTATAAGTAGGTACGGCTGGATTCACGTTCTTTTGAGTCGCGATATACATTATTTACTTTATTGCCTCCAAATGCCCAACTGACTCTGAACGAAACCGCATGGGAATGAACATCATTACGAGAAGAAATGGTATAGTCTCTGTAGGATATTTTCGATCTTGTGATATTCCATCAGAATGGGTCATTCACAGCGAGAGTAAGATTCAATCTGTTGTTGAGAAGAGAGTAACGTAGATCGCATCCTATCAGGGAAATTGAGGAATAAAGAATCATTCTGTCTCTCCACGGAAAGTAGTGACTGAATCTGAAATTAAGAATTAAAGTCTTCTGTCTGTTAAGCATCCATGATGAATTTAATTCAAGTTTACCGCTCCAGCCTGAGTCGTAGTTCTCCTTAAAATCAGGAAGTTCCGATTTAGAAAATGAATAGAATACTTCTCCACCAAGTTTAATATTCCACCAACTGAATAATGAATGGTTATATGACGCGTATAATCCGATTTTGTTTGTATTCAGACAGTTTTCCGGAATGGTGTACTGACTTCCATCTGCGTTAAATCTCGTGATATTCCCGATAGCATTGTGATTGTAGGAGTTATAGAGCACTGCATATATCCCTTTAAAACTGTAATTAATCTCAGCATTATGAGATATGCTCGCTTCAAGATACGGATTACCTGAGAAGTAATCACTCACAGTGGTGTAATATCTGAATGGGTTGAGATCGCCGAAGTTAGGACGAGTTATTCCCATTGAATATGCCAGAGAGAATCGACCGAACTCAGGTCTATTCCAACTCACATTGAGAGTCGGAAAAAGATTGCCGTAACTGTTATTGTAATGCTGATTATCAATGATTTGGTATCCTTTTACATCAGTATACTCATATCGTAGTCCTAATTTTGCGAAGACACTGTTATTAAGATTTTTCTCTACACTGGTATACACAGCCACCGTACGTTCCTTATAATTGAATGAATTACTCTGATTGGGATCATTAATCCAATTCCCATTTATAAAATTACTTATGTGGATATCAGTAACATTCCGAATTCCTGTGAATGCAGCGCCGGCATCAATCCTGAATGATGAGAAGGGGAGCGCAGCATCTAATTTCACAGAATGGATCAGGTATTTGTTGGTGGCGGCGTCGGTGATTTCTGTCATATACTCTTCATTTTGCCGCGAGGTTACATCTGAAAAGGAATGAATATGGCGATTGAAGGAATTATAGGTAAGGCTCAGCAATTTACCTTTATTATCAATGTCCCAGTCTCCGAAGGCTGTTACTGTCAGTGCATTGTTAGGGCGTGCGGGTCATTCTTAGTAAGATATATGATGCGGTCAGCCTCTTGCTTTAATACAGGTTTATTTGCAACGACCACCACTTCATTAAGATCAAACTCCTTCTCCCAATCAGAGGGAATAGAATCTGTGGCTGTCTGTGCGAAAAAGGGTGTAGAGGTTGCTGCCACTATGAATAGCAGCATAATAAATTTTTTCATAAGATTTATGATATGAAGTTAGTTTATAATGGGGAGTAAGATATTATTACAGATGTATCTCCTTGATTACTGAATATGGATTTTAATAATAAGAGTAGGATTTTGGGGGATGTGGATACCTACTTAAACGCTTTCTCAGATCCTTTAATGAATAGTGAGGCATTCTTTCCCGAAGGATGTTGCTGAAATCCGATATCTATCATTTCGCCATTGCTCGCAATCTTGACCAGAATCGAAGTGCCCCCTTCGCCGGTTTGTTCAAAAAACTTCTCGGCACGATCCTTATCTTTTGTAAGGGCATTGTGAAGTTGCTTTATAATGCCGGGATTATTTTTAATCACCATAGAGCGGAAATAATTACCGTTTTCTTTAATAATGGATGTTGTCACAGTTTGCTCCTTGTTATATCTTCCGTCAAAAAACTGCTCAATATTCAACTTCGGCGGTTTAGCGTAGGCAACCGCAGTAGCGAGCATCATTATCAGTATAAATGCAAATCTTTTCATTCTTCAAAGTTATTAAGTGTTTCAAAATTATTTATCATTTCCATTTCCATCTTCTCGATTTCCCCCATATTGCGGATGAACTCATCGGCTGATGATATCTCCTGCTGAATCAGTATTTTCGCTTCTTTATCGTTAAGGCGTTTGCCATCGGCATAAGCGATATAATAATCTTGTTTCGACGTAGTATTTGGGTCAGAGATATTTCCAAAAAGAATTATTCCTAAGCAGAGGAGTATTGCAACCGAGGCAGCGGCTCCAATCTGAAACATACGATTCTTTCTGAAAGGTCTCTTTATTATAATATCGCTTTTTTGTTTGCACGTGGATTCAGAAGGGAAAAACCCGATTATGGTTCTTACGTCGTCAATTAGCGGAGAATGATAATCAACTTGAGAAAGCACATATTCAAGTTCCATCTCTTCTAATACCGAAAGATGGCAATCTAAATATAAACCGCATAGTTGCTCAATCTCCTGCAACGTCATTTTATTATCTTGATCTTTCATTTTCAAGTTGTCTATAGTTTTCACGGATTTTTTTTCTTGCACGGCTCATATTCATCCTGACTGCCTCAACCGACTGATTCAACCGATTGGCGACTTCATCATATTCTATACCTTTATGCGTGATAAGAGAATATATCTGCATCTGCATATCAGAAAGGCCGCGGGTAAGTAATGCTTCATATCTCTCCATATCCTCATATTCATGAGGCGAAGTTCCCGGAATATCGCGGGCTATATTTTCTAAACTTAATGATCCCGGCTTACGCAATCTATCGATACAGATATTGCGTAATACCTTGAAAAGTTTGTTGCGAGCCTCCGCCGTAGATTCCGCTCCTCCGGATTTCCAGAGGTTGAAGAAAGCATCCTGCAACGCATCTTTAGCATCCTCATCGTTCTTAAGGAG
>CAMWSV010000219.1 GCA_947177015.1 uncultured Porphyromonadaceae bacterium | reverse complement strand
AGCCAAAGGCTTGCATCCGTGCTGAGGGCGCAAGCCCGAAGTCAAATAATTCCAATCCTCTCCAATTACTCCAATATCTCCAATTCCCGAATTATACTAACTTTAATTATAAAAAACTCTGAAATGTTAAAAACCAAACTCTTATCACTCTTTGCCTTAGTGGCGATAGCCTTTGGAGTGAAAGCCCAGGTCGTGACCTACGAGCCCGACCCGCTTTACGATAACAGCGAAAACGTCGTGATTTACTTCCACGCCGACCGGGGCAATAAGCAACTCGCCGACCTCCCGGAATCCACCGCCATCTACGCCCACTGCGGACTCATCACCGCAGCATCCAAAGATGACTCCGACTGGAAATATGGCACCGAATGGAACAAAAATCTCGACCAGTACAAGATGACTTACGTAAGTCCGAATCTCTACAAACTTGAGATCGGCAACATCAAAACCTTCTTCGGAGTCAAATCCCCTTCGGAAGTGATCAAAGACCTCGTATTCGTATTCCGCAACGCCAACGGCAGCAAGGAAGGTAAAGACACCGGCAACAAAAACATCGTGGTCCCCGTGATCTCGACTGCCCTCCAGATGGAATTCACCATGAATCCCGACCAACTCACTTTCTCATCCGAGAATCCCGATGTAGCCATCAGTTTCAAGGCGAATAAGACAGCCGACGTGATCTGGATCGCCATCAACGGCATAGAAGTGGCAAAGGCTGAGAATACCGACCACATCGAATACAACTACACCTTCACCGAACCCGGAGCCTACAACATCTACGGCAACCTCAAGATCGACGGCAAGCAATCATCTTCAGGCCGCCGGGTCACCTTCGTCAACGCATCCGCTCAGCAGGACTATCCCGGCGGCACACCCCGCATGGGCGCACACCGCGATGCCGACGGCAACGTGCTCTTCTGCCTCGCCGCTCCGCAGAAAATGGCTGTGCAACTCTACGGCTCCTGGAACGAATACGCCAACACCGAGTCGCAGAATATGTACTATCAGGACTACAATGGTCAGCGCTACTTCTGGACCTCAGTGAGCGGACTTGACAACACCTCGATGTATTTCTACTATTATGCCGTAGACGGCGGCGCATACAACGTTGGCGACCCCTACGCCAAACTCATCCTCGACCCCGCCAACGACAAATACATCCCCGCCGACGTATACCCCAATCTCCCGGAATACCCCACCGGCAAGGTGCCCTCGCAGACCCCCCTCGCCGTCTATCAGGAGAATATCAATGACTACAACTGGAAAGTCACCGACTTCAAACCCGTAGCCAACAAAGACCTCGTGATCTACGAACTCCTGCTCCGCGACTTCACCGGCACCGAAGGCAAATCCAACGGCAACGGCAACATCAAACTCGCCATGGAGAAACTCCCCTATCTCAAGACTCTGGGCGTCAATGCCGTCGAACTCCTCCCCATCAACGAATTCAACGGAAATATCTCCTGGGGCTATAACCCCAACTTCTATTTCGCTCCCGACAAGGCGTACGGCACGCCGGACGACTACAAGGAGTTTATCGACGCCTGCCACGAAAACGGCATGGCTGTGATCCTCGACCTCGTATTCAACCAGACCGACTGGATGCACCCCTGGTACAGAATGTATCCCGTAGGGAGCAACCCCATGTATAACGCCGACGCTCCGCACGCCTACAGCGTGCTCAACGACGTGAATCAGGGCCACCCCCTCATCCGCCAACAATGGGCAGACGTGGTGAAATACTGGATTGAGGAATATCACGTAGACGGCTATCGCTTCGACCTCGTCAAAGGCCTCGGCGACAACGACTCCTACCCCAACAGCGGCGACTCCGGCACTAACGCCTACAACGCTTCGCGCGTGGCTAACATGAAAGCCATCCGAATGGCTATGAATGAAGTTAACCCCGATGCAATCTTCATCAACGAAAACCTCGCCGGCGCCAAGGAAGAGAATGAAATGGCCGCCGACAACGAAATGAACTGGGCTAACGTGAACTACAACGGCGGACAGTATGCCAAGGGTTCATCAGGCAGTTCCGGTCTCGAACGCATGTGGGCTATCAAAGACAGCCGCACCGCCAACTCCACTGTGGCATACCTCGAATCTCACGACGAGCAGCGCCTTGCCTACCTCCAGAAGACTCAGGGCACCGGCATCGTCAAGACCGACGTGCAGGTTCAATGCCGTCGCCTCGGAGCGGCTGCCGCTCAGATGATCCTCGTGCCCGGCGCCCACATGATCTGGCAGTTCTCTGAAATGGGCAACGCCCAGAGCACCAAAGACGCTTCCGGCGGCAACAACACCGAGCCGAAAAAGGTGGACTGGAACCTCCTCAACGACCCCAACAACAAGGGGCTCTATGACAACTACTGCGACCTCATCCGCCTGCGCACTATGAATCCCGAACTCTTCGACCCCGAAATCGCTTCATACACAGCCAACGTGAAGACTTCCGACTGGACAAAGGGCCGCACCATCATAGCCACTACAGCCGAGAAGGAGATGATCTGCGCCATCAACCCCAGCGTCAACAATGAGGTCACAATCAATGTCCCCTTCTCATCCACCAAGCAGAGCGACTATGCGGTCTTCACCAAATCTTACGCTTCAAACCCCACCTTCGACGTAGCCGCCGGCACCATCACAGTGCCCGCCAACTGCTTCGTAGTGCTCACCAACGACAACGTTCTCGCCGTGGATGAAATCGGAATTGATGCCGACAACGCTCTCTTCGCCTACGGCAACTACGGCTCAATCGCAGTAGACCGCGCACCCGCCGGCATCGAGATCTACTCACTCGACGGCACCTGCCGCTACCGCAGCGACCTCACCTCCGCATCAATCCCGATGCAGCCCGGTCTATATATCGTACGCAGCGGCTCGGACGCAGTCAAAGTTCTCGTAAGATAACCTCCCCGCTCAGAGCCAAATCTCTCAGCAGAGAAATAACCTGATAGCAGAGAAATAACCTGATAGCAGAGAAATATTCTAATAGCAGAGGAATATTCCAATAGCAGAGGAATATTCCAATAGCAGAG
>CAMWSV010000218.1 GCA_947177015.1 uncultured Porphyromonadaceae bacterium | reverse complement strand
TATTGGGAAAGCGGGAGAGTAGGTAATCGCCCCCTTAGAAAGGTCAGCATACGCTGGCCTTTTTTTATTTCCGAATATTTCTATTTCCGAGAAGTTAAACCTTATCACGCCGATGGTGATTAATTATATTGGGAAAGCGGGAGAGTAGGTAATCGCCCCCTTAGAAAAGGTCAGCATACGCTGACCTTTTTTATTTCTGAATATTTTATTTCTGAATAATTCATTTCCGAATATTTCAATTTCGAATATTTCAATTTCGTTAAGTTAAACCTTATCACGCTGCCTCAGATAGTCGGCCACATACGAGGGTTCCGCCTTATGCTGCAAGGGAGAACCCTCTTTCTAGTAAGAAGTGCAACCCGGGTATGGTTGCACTCTCTGTTACGGTTATTTTTTTAATGAAGGAATTACATTTCGAGGGAGAGACGGACGTTGAATTGTCGGCGTGTAAGATAGTTCGGAACTGCGTATTGGAGATTGTTGACATCAGTGACCCAGTAGTAACTGCTTACGTTGGTCATGTCAAAGAGGTTAAAGCAGTCCACACCTATAGTGATACTCTTGAAGTTTTTCCAGAAGTTATCCGGACGCTCTCTATCTGAGGGTGCCCCAACGAGTTGGTAACTGAGTCCTACGTCCACACGTTTATATGCGGGTGCACGGAAGTAACTTTTATCACGCGATACGTGAGGCGCAGTCATGGTAAGTCCATCTGAGAATATTCCTCTTAATGAGAACTTAAGTTTGGGGAATTTAGGGAAATAGTCCGTGAAGAATAGTCCCAGACTATATCTTTGATCTGAGGGGAGTGGTACTTTCTTACCGTTAAGTGTTTGCTGGGTCTTCATCAGTGAGAAGGTGATCCATGAATCGGAGCCGGGCACGAATTGTCCGAACAGTTTAAAATCCAATCCCATTATATATCCTTTGGAATCATTTTTGCCTGAATAATTTATTTTAAGATTATCGTATTCGTATGAGATTAGATTCGAGAGATTTTTATAGTACGCTTCTCCGGTAAGTTTAAACGGACGGTTCATCATTCGGAAGGTATAATCCGTGGCGAAGATGAACTGAATACTGCGGGGCGATTTGATATCCCGGTTAAGGATAATGTATGAATTACCGAGAGCATCCGACTGCGCCTCACGATATTCCTTATAGAAGGGGGATTGGTAGTACATTCCGACTGCGAGACGATAATTCCAGTGTCGGTAGGCATTGGGAATCATATTGACGTTAACACGCGGCGACACGAGAAATTCCTTATTGAAATCCCAATATGAGAAACGTATGCCGCCGTTTAGTGTGATGTATGCCTTTGATGTGTCGAAACTGACTGCATCCTCCACATAGAATGCCAGCCGATTGGTAGATATATCCTGACGCGAAGAGAGGTTATATATCAGGTGTACTCCTTCAGGTTGAGTGGGTAGTGAATATCCGGCGGAATCACGCCATTCCCACTCCTTGGTGCGATCATGAAACTTCTCATTCTGGAATGCGATACCGTAGGTGAGATTATTACGCTTGACAGCCGATTGTCCGCGCAGCGACATCTGGAATACGGATGCCCTCAGACGGTTGCGCGAGTGTTCCATATACTTTCCTACACCCAATTCTCCTCCTACGGCTCCCTCGCCCCCGGTGCCGGCCTGATTAAGCCAGTACTCGCCGGATATATCGTAAGATACCAATTCGTTGCTTTGAAAGCCTGATAGAGATAGTGTGAAGGAATTTCCGCGATTGAGTGTGTAGGTAGTGGTGAACGATCCGAGATAGGTCTCAAACTTATCGCGTTCTTCACCGTCGAAATATACTTTAAAGGATTTAGTATCGGAAGCAGTACCGAAAGACGTTTCTCTATCGGCAGGCTTGAAGTTAAAATGATTCAGGGAAATATTCCCCAGGAAATTAAATGAAAACTTTGAGGAAGGACGAAAAGTAATATTGGTCTGATAGTCGAAATAGAGGGGATCATACTCGCCGCGGGTCTCCAGAGAACTGAGTAGGGAATTATTCTTTTTCAGACGCAGGCCGTGCAACTGAGAAAATTTATTGGAACTTTGCCCGAATGTGAGCGAACCGCCCATTAGCGATAGGGAGAGGGCACCCTCAAGGGCTTCCGGCTGCCGATACGTAATATCGAGTGCCGAGGACATCTTATCGGAGTAGCGTGCAGGGAAACCACCGGTGGAGAACTGTATATTTCCCACCATATCCGGGTTAATGATACTAAGACCTTCCTGCTGACCGCTTCGCACCAACTGCGGGCGATAGATCTCGACACCATTGATATATACTGAATTTTCGTCAAACGAACCGCCACGTACTGAATACTGCGAACTCATTTCATTGGAAGAATTCACACCCGCCATGGTCTGAATCATTGATTCGATTGAACCTCCCGATACATCCGGCGAAGTCTTGAAACTCTCTTTATCGATAGATTGCATACCATTATTGGGCTGACGGAATCCCACGACTTCAAGTTCAGCCAGATCAGTCTCATCCGAATCCAAGGTGGCATTAAGCGTTATATCTCCCTTGGGATCAATCAATCTGCGGGTGACGCGATGGAAACCAATACATGAGAATACGACTTCCACCGTGTCTTTTTGAGCCACGGTGAGCGAATACTGACCTTTAAGATCCGTGTTGGTACCTATGGCGGTTCCTTTGATCTGGACGGTGGCAAATTCAATCGGATGTTCTTCGCGATCGATCACCCGACCGTGAATTTTGATATTCTCGCTCCGCACGGGGATGGCGAGCAACATCATAATAAAGGATATTATGGAAAAATTCAGAAGTTTCATTAATTTAATAACGCCGATGCGTTATAATTATTGAAGTGAAGATGCAAAGATATGGAATAAACCGAAGTAACTGACAAGATAGACTTGGCAGTAAGAGATAATTTTATTATTTTTGCATTGAGAGAATCTTAAAAAAGTAATATTTTTTCAGATAAGTAAGTTTGGAAAATTAGCGAAGAGTTATTTTTGAATTTTGAGCGGAGAGATTTAGTAATATAGTTCAAATACGAAAAGGACATTAGTC
>CAMWSV010000217.1 GCA_947177015.1 uncultured Porphyromonadaceae bacterium | reverse complement strand
CATAAAAAAGAGGAAAAACCTTGCGGAAAATCCTCTTTAGTAAACTCGTGCGCAGGAGGGGACTCGAACCCCCACGTCGTAAGACACCAGATCCTAAGTCTGGCGCGGCTACCAATTACGCCACGTGCGCCTCTTTTACTTCTGCAAAGTTAATATATTTTTTTGATTCCACCTAATTTTTTATTATTTTTGCACTATTAGTCTTATTTTTTGATGGATTCTCTCGCGATTTTCCATTCCTTACGTACTTATTTTCTTTATGGCAGACCATCCAATTACCGACAACGAACCCAATCCGGATATCGATAATATTTTATCTGAAGCAGATCAGGAAGTGCAGGATCTCCGGGAGGCTATCGATAATGAGAGTTTCAACGAACCACCCCGAAAAAATTACACCGTGCCCGGAATGGGTAGCAATGACCGCCGCACGCTCCTCTCGGGCATGTTTAGGGAGTGGTTTCTGGAATACGCTTCTTACGTTATCCTCGAACGCGCCGTGCCGCATATCGATGACGGTCTCAAACCGGTGCAGCGCCGTATCCTCCATTCGATGCAGACCCTCGACGATGGTCGCTTCAATAAGGTGGCTAACATCGTGGGCAATACGATGCAGTATCACCCCCACGGCGATGCCTCCATCGGCGACGCGTTGGTGCAACTCGGTCAGAAGGAACTCCTCGTCGATACCCAGGGTAACTGGGGTAATATACTTACGGGCGACGGCGCGGCAGCGCCACGTTATATCGAGGCGCGTCTGTCGGAATTCGCCTTGGAGACGGTGTTCTCGCCGGATATCACCGAATGGACCCCCTCTTACGACGGCAGAAAGAAGGAACCCGTCACGCTCCCCGTGAAGTTCCCGCTCCTGTTAGCGCAGGGCGTGGAGGGTATCGCAGTGGGGCTCTCGTCAAAAATCCTCCCTCATAATTTCAATGAGATTCTCGATGCCGCCGTGGATTATCTCGAAGGGAGGGATTTCCGGCTGCTCCCCGATTTCCAGACGGGCGGTCTGCTCGATGCCTCGCGCTATAACGACGGCGCCCGCGGCGGAAGCGTCAAGGTACGTGCCAAAATAGAAAAAATCGATAATAAGACTCTTGCCATCACCGAACTCCCCTTCGGCAAAAATACCACCACCCTGATCTCTTCCATCCTTTCTGCCATGGAGAAGGGGAAAATCAAGGTGCGGCACGTGGATAACAATACCTCTTCCACTGCCGAAATTCTGGTGCATCTCGCTCCGGGCACATCTTCCGATAAAGCCATTGATGCGCTCTACGCATTCACTGACTGCGAGGTCAGCATCTCACCCTGCTGCTGCGTGATCCGAGATAAGAAACCGCATTTCCTCACCGTCTCCGATCTGCTGCGCCATAGCGTCGACCTCACCCGCGAACTCCTGCTCCGCGAACTCGAAATCAAACTCGGCGATGCCCGCGAGGCGATGATGTTTGCTTCGCTGGAGAAGATCTTCATCGAGAACCGTATGTATAAGGACGCCAAAATTGAGCAGGCGCCGGATATGGATGCCGCCGTGGCACGCATCGACACTCTTCTCAACCCCTTCAAGCCCGATTTCTTCCGACCCGTCACCCGCGAGGATATACTCCGGCTCTGGGAGATAAAGATGGGGCGCATCCTGAAGTTCAATTCCGATAAGGCTAATGAGAAGATAGCGCGTCTGCATAAGGATATTCAGCAGATCGCCTACGACATCGAACACCTCACGGAGTTTACCATCAATTGGTATCGCCACCTTAAGGAGAAGTATGGCGAGAATTATCCGCGGCGCACTACCCTGCGCAGTTTCGATTCCATCGAAGCAACTAAAGTGGCTGAGGCAAATAAGCGCCTCTTCTTCGATAAGGAGGGGGGATTCATCGGTATCGGACTCAAGGAGGGTGAGTTCAAGTTTACATGCTCGGACATCGATGACATCCTCATCATCTATCGGGACGGCACCTATAAGATTGTAAAGGTGCAGGATAAACTCTTCATCGGGAAGAAGGTGGAACACATCGGTCTCTTCAAGAAAGATGACCGCCGCACGATATATAACCTCATCTACCGCAACGGCAAGGATGGGGAGTATTATAAGAAACGTTTCTTCATAAAGGGTCTCACCCGCGATAAGATATATAATATGACCAAGGGTGCGCCGGGCTCGAAAATCGAGTATCTGTCAGTGAATCCCAACGGGGAGGCTGAGGTGGTGAAGGTCACGCTGACCGGCAAACCGAACGCCACGGGACGTCCGCCGCGCAATAAGGAGGTGCTGGTGGACTTCGCCGACCTCGCCCTGAAAGGGAAGGATTCGCTCGGTAATCTCGTCACTAAATTCCCGGTGAAATCGATCACTCTCGAACGTCGCGGTGCCTCCACTCTCGGAGGCCGTGAGGTATGGTTTGACCGCGATGTGCTGCGCCTCAACTACGACGGCAGAGGGGATAGCCTCGGTATTTTCCAGGGGGATGACCTCGTGCTCGTCATCACCACCGGCGGAGAGTACTACACCACCTCTTATTCCGATGCCAACCACTACGACGATAATATCTATCGCATCGAGAAATTTGATCCGAATAAGGTGTGGACCGCCGCACTCTATGATGCCTCGCAGGGGTATCCCTATTTGAAGCGCTTCAATTTCGAACCCGCCGCCAAACCGCAACGATACGTCGGCGCGGATGAGAAATCCTCTCTACTTCTGCTCACGGATACGGTATATCCGCGCCTGGAAGTGACGTTTGCCGGCAACGACGCTTCGCGCCCCGCTCTCGAAATAGATGCCGAGGAGTTTATCGGCGTCAAGAGTTATAAGGCGAAGGGTAAGCGTATCACCAACTTCACCTTCGGGTCAATCACCGAACTCTCCCCGACCCGCTTTCCTGAACCCGATCCGGAACCGGAAGATGTGGAGGCGGAGGAGGTTTCGGATGCCGATGACAACCCCGCCGTGGAAGCATCCTCGCTCGCAGCGGAAAATGTGATCCAGGGAGATCTCTTCGATTTTGACAATGAAGAGGGTAAGAACCCGATTGATGATACGGCTGACACTTCTCTCGATTAAGATACTTATCCCCCTATTAGTTTAAGTCTTATCCCCCTATTAGTTTAAG
>CAMWSV010000216.1 GCA_947177015.1 uncultured Porphyromonadaceae bacterium | reverse complement strand
TTTTCCGCTACTATTCCTCTATCTCAAACTTTTTGACTAAATTTGTGTAATATTAGTATATGGAAAAACTCACTCAAAACGAAAATCCCTCATCGGCAGCCGTGATCGATGAGGCTACAAACTCTGAATATAAGTATGGTTTCACCTCAGACATCGAGACTGATATCGTCCCGCCCGGCCTGAACGAGGAGACCGTACGCCTCATATCCAAACTCAAAGGTGAACCCGATTGGCTTCTCGATTTCCGCCTGAAAGCCTTCAGATATTGGGAAACTCTCACACCCCCGAATTGGGCGCACCTCCACATCCCCGAAATTGACTTCCAGGCCATTTCATATTATGCCGCTCCCAAAAAAAAGGAACTCAAAAAAAGCATGGATGAAGTCGACCCCGAACTCATCGAAACCTTCAATAAATTAGGCATATCTCTCCAGGAGCAGAAACAACTCGCCGGAGTGGCTGTCGATGCCGTCATGGACTCCGTGAGCGTCAAAACCACTCACCGCGAGAAACTCGCCGAATTAGGCGTCATCTTCTGCTCATTCTCTGAAGCCGTGAAGGATTACCCCGACCTGGTGAAGAAATACCTCGGATCAGTGGTGAGTTACCGCGACAACTACTACGCCGCCCTCAACTCCGCTGTATTCTCCGACGGCTCCTTCGTCTATATCCCCAAAGGGGTGCGCTGCCCCATGGAACTCTCCACCTATTTCCGCATCAACGCCGCCGGCACCGGACAGTTCGAACGAACCCTCATCGTGGCTGACGACGACGCCTACGTGTCTTACCTCGAAGGGTGCACCGCCCCCATGCGCGATGAAAACCAACTCCACGCCGCAATTGTGGAGATCATCGTCGAGGAGCGCGCCGAAGTGAAATACTCCACCGTGCAGAACTGGTATGCCGGCGACAAAGACGGCAATGGCGGCATCTACAACTTCGTCACCAAACGCGGACTCTGTCGCGGTCATCGCTCCAAGATTTCCTGGACTCAGGTAGAGACCGGCTCCGCCATCACCTGGAAATACCCCTCATGCATCCTCAAAGGGGATGAATCGACAGGCGAATTCTACAGCGTGGCAGTCACCAACAATCACCAGCAGGCAGACACCGGCACGAAGATGATCCACATCGGACGCAACTCGCGCTCCACTATCGTGAGCAAAGGTATCTCAGCCGGCAAATCGCAGAACTCCTACCGCGGACTGGTACGAATCGACGCCAACGCCACCGGCTGCCGCAACTTCACGCAGTGCGACTCGCTACTTATGGGCTCCGAATGTGGAGCGCACACCTTCCCCTACATCGACGTGCGTAACCGCGAATCGGTAGCCGAACACGAAGCCACCACCTCAAAGATCAACGAAGAGCAACTCTTCTACTGCCGCCAGCGCGGCATCCCCACCGAAGAGGCTGTCGGCCTCATCGTCAACGGCTACGCCAAAGAGGTAATGAACAAACTCCCCATGGAATTTGCCGTCGAAGCCCAGAAACTCCTCCAGATCACTCTCGAAGGCTCCGTAGGCTAAAAGCCCCGCAAACCAATACCCCGCTCTAAAGCCCCCGCTCTAAAGAGCCCCCCTCTAAAGAGCCCCCGCTCTAAAGGGCCAAAGCCCCCGCTCTAAAGAGCCAAAGCCCCTATCTACCAACGGAAAGCCCTCGGCTTTCCATCCGTGCTGAGGGCGCAAGCCCGAAGGTAAAGCATAATTCCGTGAGCGAGTTAAAACTCGCTCCCCCCTCCTCCTCAAAAGAAAAGGAAAAAACATAATGATAGAAAGAACCGTAATAGTAGACTCCATAGATCCCCAGACTTTCTACGGCGTCAACAACTCCAACATAAACCTCATACGCAATCTCTTCCCGAAATTGCGTATGGCGGCGCGCGGAAGCGTCATCAAAGTCATCGGCGAAGACTCCGAAACCGCCGAATTCGAAAAGAAAATCAAAGCCATCGAAGCCTACGCCTCAAAATATAATAAACTCACCGATGAAGTAATCATCGACATAATAAAGGGCACTCCCCCGAAACCCATAAACTCCGAAGGAGTCATCATCTTCGGCCAGAGCGGCAGACCCATCGCCCCGCGCAACGCCAACCAGGCAAAGATGGTGAAATCTTTCGAAGAAAACGATCTCACCTTCGCTCTCGGACCCGCCGGCACGGGTAAAACCTATATCGCCATCGCCCTCGCCGTGGCGGCGCTCAAAAACCGTGCCTGCAAGAAGATCATCCTCTCACGTCCCGCCGTTGAAGCCGGCGAAAAACTCGGTTTCCTCCCCGGCGATATGAAAGATAAGATCGACCCCTATCTGCGACCCCTCTACGACGCACTCGAAGACATGCTCCCCGCCGTCAAACTCAAGGAATACATGGAAGCCGACACCATCCAGATCGCTCCTCTCGCATTCATGCGCGGACGCACGCTCAACGATGCCGTAATCATCCTCGACGAGGCGCAGAACACCACCAAACACCAGATGAAGATGTTCCTGACACGACTCGGTGTCAACGCCAAGATGATCATCACCGGCGATGCCACCCAGATCGACCTCCCTCGCAGCGTCCAGTCAGGTCTGATGCAGGCCCTCAAGATACTCCGCGGCGTCAAAGGGATCGGCATCATCGAATACGCAAAAAAAGACATCGTGCGCCACCCCCTCGTGCAGCGCATCGTCGACGCCTACGAAGCCCGCGAAGCCAAAGTAGACAAAGAATTCGAAGAAAATCTCCCCCCTCACCAAAAAGAAGACCAAAACCGAAATTAAAAGCTATAGACCCCTCTCCGCACCCCTACTGCAAGCCCCCATAGGCTTGCATCCGTGCTGAGGGCGCAAGCCCGAAGTCCAATATTCCAATCCCCTCCAATAACTCCAATAATTCCAATAATTCCAATCTCCTCCAATAGCAATGATAAAGCCAGGCGATACAGTTAGATACCTCAATTCCGTAGGCGGTGGCGTAGTCACCCGCGTCGACGGCAAGATAGCATACGTCGACGACAATGGTTTCGAGACCCCCTTCCAGACTAAGGAATTGGTAGTGGTGCTCCCCGCAGGTCACGAAAAACCGAACGGCGGCGCCAATCTCATGTTTGACCAAAAGGCATTCGATGCCGGTAAGACCGCCGAC
>CAMWSV010000215.1 GCA_947177015.1 uncultured Porphyromonadaceae bacterium | reverse complement strand
GCGCAAGACTATCCCTATATTATCCGAAATCTGACGGAATTAAAAGATTGCCTGCTTTAATTAATTTAACTTAAATTGTGTTGATTTGACTAAAATTAACCTAAATTAATTAAAATGGGACTCTATTAACATTATTTAACAGATAGTAGGCTAGAATTTTGTTAACAAAAGTTTGCAAATTGAAATTTTAGGAGTAATTTAGCGTCAAATTTACAAACAGACAATAAAAATTATAAAAGCGATACATTTTTAATTAGAAAATTATGGCAGAAAAAGCAAAGGCCCCCAATGGTAAATTGGGTGTCATGATTGTCGGCCTTGGTGCCGTCAGCACTACATTTATCACAGGTGTGCTCATGACTCGTAAGGGTCTGGCAAAACCCGTAGGCTCAATGACTCAGTACGATAAGATTCGCGTGGGCCGCGGTGCAGACAAGAAGTATCTTAAGTATAAAGATATCGTTCCTCTCGCAGACCTCAACGACATCGAATTCGCAGCATGGGACGTATATCCCGCCAACGCATACGAATCTGCTATCAACGCAGAGGTACTTAAAGAAAAGGATATCGAGCCTGTTAAGGAGGAACTCGTGAAGATCGTGCCCATGAAGGCTGCTTTCGACAAGAACTATGCGAAGCGTCTCGACGGCGACAACGTTAAGGATGCCAAGACCCGTTGGGAAATGGTAGAGCAGATCCGCGAGGATATCCGCAAGTTCAAGGAGGAAACCGGTGTTGAGCGCGTAGTTGTGCTCTGGGCGGCTTCTACCGAGGTGTATGTGCCTGTCAATGAGAAGGTGCACTACAAACTTGAAGACCTTGAGAAGGCTATGAAGGATAACGATACTGAGAATATCGCTCCCTCAATGTGTTACGCTTACGCCGCTCTCAAGGAAGGCGCTCCCTTCATCATGGGCGCTCCTAACACTACTGTCGACATCCCCGCTATGTGGGAACTCGCAGAGCAGACCAAACTCCCCATCGCAGGTAAGGACTTCAAGACCGGTCAGACTCTCGTTAAGTCAGGCTTCGCTCCCATCATCGGCACCCGTTGCCTCGGTCTCAACGGTTGGTTCTCTACCAACATCCTCGGCAACCGCGACGGTCTCGTACTCGACGAGCCCGCAAACTTCCGCACTAAGGAGGTTTCAAAACTCTCTACTCTCGAATCAATTCTCGTGCCCGAAGATCAGCCCGATCTTTACGGCCACGGCAACGATGAGGATACTCAGTACTACCACAAGGTACGTATCAACTACTATCCCCCGCGCAACGACAACAAGGAGGGCTGGGACAACATCGACATCTTCGGCTGGATGAACTATCCCATGCAGATCAAGATCAACTTCCTCTGCCGCGACTCTATCCTTGCCGCTCCCCTCTGTCTTGACCTCGTGCTCCTCAGCGACCTCGCTGCACGCGCCGGTCGCTACGGCACTCAGCGCTTCCTCTCATTCTTCCTCAAGAGCCCCCAGCATGACTACACTCAGGACGAAGTGCCCGTAAACCACCTCTTCCAGCAGTACGTGATGCTTAAGAACGCTATCCGCGAAATGGGCGGCTATGAGGCTGACGAGGAAATCGATTAATTATTGACATCCTCTAAATCCCGACTCCGCGGATAGTAATTGGCGGAGTAAGGTACAGAACTGACAATAAATAAGAATCCGTCTCCACTTCTTCCGGAGACGGATTTTTTAATCTTACATATACACACTTCAATCATAATTATAGATTATGAGAATTGATATAATCACAGTCTTGCCGGAGATGTTTGAGTCACCGTTGAATTGTTCGATTCTGAAGCGTGCGCGCGATAAGGGATTGGTTGAGATTCACGTGCATAATCTGCGCGATTATACCCTCAACAAGCATCGCAAAGTGGATGATTATCCCTTCGGTGGCGAGGCAGGAATGGTAATGTCTGTGCAGCCCATCGATGCCTGCATCTCTGCGCTGAAAGCGGAACGCGAGTATGATGAGGTGATTTTCATGTCGCCCGATGGCGAGACTTTCGACCAGCCTATGGCGAATTCCCTTTCACTCCTTAACAATGTGATCATTCTATGCGGACATTATAAGGGTATCGATTATAGAGTGCGCGAGCATTTCATCACGAAGGAGATTTCAATCGGCGACTATGTGCTTACGGGGGGCGAACTCCCGGCACTCTGCGTCACAGATGCCATCGTCCGTCTGATTCCGGGCGTCATCGGCGATGAGCAATCGGCGCTCTCGGATTCCTTCCAGGATAATCTGTTGGCTCCCCCGGTCTATACTCGCCCTGCAGATTATAATGGTTGGAAGGTGCCCGACATACTGCTTAGCGGCCATGAAGCCAAAATCGCCGAATGGCGCTACGAGCAAGCCCTCGAACGCACCCGCCGCCTCCGCCCCGACCTCCTGAAATAATCGACTGAATATGATCCCGAAATCCGGCTACATGATAGATCAGAATAAAAATAATTCACGGAGAAAAAGATTTTATTATTCTCTGTGAATTTTATTTGTTTGATAATCAATATATAATGTAGAAAAGTATAAAAAAGTTTCATAAAAAGTAAAAAAATATGAATTTGGCATGATAACTTTTTCCAAGGGATTGTTATAATAATGTAACAACTAAAAAACTAATCGCTATGTCAGATTCCACTACTTTCAAACAGAGACTTTTAGGCCTTCAGGGCAATCTTCTTAATTTTGCCTTCCAACTCACTACCAACCGTGAGGCGGCGCAAGACCTCGTACAGGACACCACACTCAAGGTGCTCGACAACGAATCAAAGTATGTTGATAACGTTAACTTCAAAGGATGGGTCTTCACCATCATGCGCAACATCTTCATCAACAACTATCGTCGTCAGGTGCGCAGCGCAACAGTAGTAGACACCACTGAAGATCTCTATCACCTCAACCTCTCGCAGGAATCAGGTCTCAACACTCCCGAGGGTTCATTCGCCGCTCAGGAAATCTCCGAGGCTATCAATAGTTTCACCGAGGAATATAAAGTGCCCTTCAGCATGTATATCGCCGGCTACAAATACAGCGAAATCGCCGAAAAGATGTCGCTTCCTCTGGGCACTGTGAAGAGCCGTATCTTCTTCGCCCGCAAGCGCCTCCAGGGCATGCTCAAGGATTACCGTTAATCCCCACGCATCCGCTACGCTGAATCCGACATATTAAGAAAATACTCCTACG
>CAMWSV010000214.1 GCA_947177015.1 uncultured Porphyromonadaceae bacterium | reverse complement strand
TTTTATCCGTCAGCCCGTTGTCATAAACGAACTTTCCGATACAGCGACTCGCATTGCCGCACATCTGCGCTTCCGAACCATCTGCATTAAACATTCGCATACGGAAATCAGCAACTTCAGATTTCATAATCACAACGAGTCCATCGCCACCTACACCGAAATGCCTGTCTGAGATAGCGATAGCAAGTTCAGAAATTCTACTTTCAAAAAGGGGGGGAGTGCTGACAGCATCGACATATATATAATCATTGCCGACGCCATGCATCTTAACAAACTTTATTTCGCCTCTACCGTATGACATAATTACCTGTATTGTCAATTTTATCAGTAAGTTTGGAAAATAATTCTAACAACTTACTTAACTTAGCGAATTGAAAATACAAAGTTATGAAATTTTTTTAACATTTCCACACTTCTCTCAATATTTATCAAAATATTATGAATTCTTATGGCAATTCTTAATGCTGATCCACACCTTTAAATCACATTATTGCCTGCTTCTCACTAAGCCTGATTATTACTCAGACTGTATATCATTTAGACTGATTATCATGCAGACTGTAACTATCGTAGCCTGCAATTAAGTATATCCTTTCAACTATATATGTCACTATTATATATGTCACTATCAATATAATAATTAAGGAATCAGATCAAGAATGATGGAATCCGATATCAGAACTCCTGAATCCGACAGATAAAGCCGCCCCTTCTCAATATCACATATCAGATTACCCTGCCGGATGGATTTTTGTGCTCTCTTCATAAGATTGTGTTGCTCTTTCAATCCATATTGTCTTAAAAATTGATTCAGATCAATACCTTCCTTCATTCTGAGACTCAGCATAATCATTTCTTCAATTTTCTGCATTTGAGTCAGTTCCTCCTGTGCCGCCTGATAGTGCGATTCTGTATCTTCCGACTCCTTCGGAGCAAACCGGTTGAGATAACCCATAATATCTGCCGGATTCGAACTTCGTTTACTGTCACCATCAAAACTGTGTGCAGAAGGTCCTATTCCTATATACCTTCTGCCTGTCCAGTATCCTCGATTGTGTCTTGATTCAAAACCGGCTATGGAATAATTGGATATTTCATATCTGTTGTATCCTGCTTGGTTCAATCGGTTTATAATGATTTTAAACATCTCCGTCGCTACCTCATCATCCACCGGCGATATTCTGCCCGCATCCCTGAGATATGTTATTGCAGTGCCCTCCTCATACATTAAAGAATAAATCGAGATATGTTTAGGTTTCAGTTTGAGTATTCTTTCAATATCCATATTCAGATCCTCCAAACTCTGCCCGGGCAAACCGAAAATAAGATCCGCGCTTACATTGCTGAAGTGGGACATTAATTGTATGAGCGCGATCTCAGCAGATTCTCCGGTGTGGCGCCTTCCGATAGATTTGAGCCCCTTATCATTAAAAGTCTGCACCCCGACGCTTACTCTATTCACCCCTCCCCTTTTCCATTCATCTACCGATACATCATTCACATCCTCCGGATTCACCTCTAAAGTGATCTCGCAATCCGGCATTATATTTTCATCTCCAATCAGATGCCTCACCTTCCCGAGCAGTTGCGACATCATCTCCGCAGGCATAAGCGAGGGCGTACCTCCTCCCAGGTAGATTGACACTATTCGCTTACCTTCCCATTCCATCTTTCTATCATTCAGTTCATTAAGGAATGCCATTGTAAGACGTTTCCAGTCAGCAATTCTCACACCTCCTGAATAAAAGTCGCAGTAGATACATTTATTTCGGCAATATGGTATATGAAAATAAAGTGATAACTCTTCCATAAATTTGAATTATTGAGAAAAAAATAGAATTTCTCAGCAATTTTTCTTCAAATTTAACATAAAATTTCAATTTCTAAAAAATTTATACTATATTTGTCTTTTGTCATATTAAACCGTATATCCGGATGTAAGATTCAATCTTGCGTCATTAATCTTCATCTCATCAATGAGCACTAGGGAACAATCATCAGCCGCCACTCCTCTTATCGATTACGATAAAATTGTAAATGAGAGGGCACAGCACGTATTCAATGTAATGCAAACACGCTCTTCGGAAGAGGATATGAAGCGCCTTCGTGAGGCTTTCGAATTTGCACGTCAGGCACATTCCGCACAGAAACGTAAGAGTGGCGAACCATATATCCTTCACCCTATTGCAGTGGCTGACATTGCGGCTTCCGAAATCAATCTCGACGTCAACTCTGTGATTGCCGCTTTCCTGCATGACGTGGTAGAAGACACTAACCATTCCATCGAGGAAATCCAGGATAAATTTGGCGAAGATGTGGCTTTCCTTGTCAGAGTGCTCACCAAGCAGAAGAAGGAGAAATACGAGATGACAAAGCAACTTGACAACTTCAAGCAAATGCTCAATTCGGTGCAATATGACATCCGCGCCCTGCTCGTGAAACTCTCCGACCGCCTCCATAATATGCGCACACTGTCTTCAATGCGCACCGACAAACAGATGAAGATTGCCGGCGAAACAGATTATTTCTACGCACCGCTCGCCACACGACTCGGTCTCTATGACGTTAAGACTGAACTCGAAAATCTCTCGCTTCGTTTCCGTTGCCCGCAGGAGTATGCCGAACTCGAAAATCGTATCCGTGAAGATCAGAATGCGAATAAGGAAAAACTTAAGATATTTATTGATGAGATAAGTATCCTGCTCGCCTCCAACGGTATAAAGGCACGAGTGTTTTACGATTACCGTCGTCCATATTCGCTCTGGCGTAAAATGCACAAATACGGCGACGATTTCGATCATCTGAAATATCGCCATTTCGTTGAGATAGTTTTTAAGGAGGAAGAGGGACAATCAGAAAAAGCATCTGTGCTGCGTATCTATTCTCTCCTCACCGATCGGTTTAAGGAGAAACCCGGGGGCATCTCCAATTATATAGACTCCCCCAAGGAAAACGGCTATCAGAGTTTCCACCTTAAACTTCTTGCCGACTATGGACGCTGGGAAGAGGTGCACATCTGTAGCGAACGCATGGTGCGTAATTCCAAGTATGGTTGCCTATCCGATAGATCCGAAGGAAATATCCGTCGATGGATCAATAAATTCCGCGGTGTGCTCAAAGACATTGCCCAGCACGGGCAGGATGGCACCAATTTTATAGAAAACGTCGTCGCATCATTCTATAACGATGATATAATGACCTTCACCCCCGAAGGCAAGCCGGTGAT
>CAMWSV010000213.1 GCA_947177015.1 uncultured Porphyromonadaceae bacterium | reverse complement strand
AGATCAAAGTCTGCGTTCGGTGCCGGAGTGCCATCTACCTTCTTGCCATCTGCGATGATAGAGGTGGCGTATGGGCGGTATGTGACATCTTCGCCCTGCTTAAGCACCTTATTGGAGTGATCGGTCACCGCGTTGTCTGCTGTGATGGTGACTTCGTATTCTTCGGGCTTGATTTCGCGACCATCAGAGTATGAGAGGAGAATCTTGAAGTTGTTGACGTTGTGTGTAAGGTCAATAGTATGCTCACGGTGACGGAGGTCGTCCCACTTCACCTCAAAGTCGCCGGTACCATGAAACTGAGAGTGGAGTTGGAGTGCTGATTCCGGAGAGCGTGTACCCTTGATGAATGTTTCAAGAGCCGAGTAATGATGAGCATCGGCGGCAGAGTGAGAGAAATCGAACGATGCATTCTCACACGACATTCCACCATATACAATGGCGTGATACTTGCCGACGGGCAATTCAAGATTTGCCTTATTCCCATCCACGTCATATTCACCAAAGAAATTACCCTTCTGATCATAGAGACGTATCTTGGCACAATGCACACGAGTGTCATACTGATCCTCCCAATTCATATTTCTGGTAAACGTAAGGGTCATATCTACACCCTGCGGACAGGGATCGAGATCATCATATACAGCCGAGCAAGACGTCAAAGCCACAGCGGCGATAGCAGAAAGAAAGATGTCAGTAAGTTTCATCTTATTTTTAGGTCTGAATTTACGATTTAAGCATATCCCCTATCCGATCCATATATCCCGATAATTTTTTAAACTCACAGCAAGAATCCCCGGAGCAGAGAGCCATATCTGGTTCCGTATGGAGGTATCACCCTCCGTACGGATAAATTTTCCAATATCTACGCACTATAAAAGTGCGTAGATATTATATAGTTACTATAGGATTAGAGATCCCAGTGGTTAGCAGTGTTAAGGTTCCAGGCGTTAACCTTAACAGACATCTTGATGTACATCTCCTTCAAATCGGGAGTAGAAGGGCCGTCACCCGGTACGCCGTCACCGTTGTTGCCGAGAGCCTTGAAAGAATCAACGCTGAGTTTGTAAACTACGTTGCGGCTTACACCATACTTCCAGCAGGGATCAATTGATGTAGCATCGTGTTCGATAAGGCTTGCATAATAGCAATAGTAGTGCGCTTTCCCGTCCGCATCCTTAACCGGCTTGAAACAGTCGTACTTACCATTCAAGTAATTCTTGAAATACTCTATGTCGTCTGCTTCAGTTCTACCATCGTTATACTCAGACGGAAGAGTACGCTTCAGGAGTTCGTTGTAGTCATTGATGAGAGCACGGATCTTTGTTTTCTCTTGCTCTGTGAACTTACTTTCCTCACTGTAAGTGAACACGAATTGCTTTTTGTTCTTTCTAAGTTCCTTGAAGTCGGACCATCCTCCGATGAAGAGACCGTTAGCACCATAAACTTCTTCACCGGCAGCCTGAGAGAGAGATGCTTTGCCGGTCTGAGCGAAGTTCTTGTTTATGAACTCAACTTTAACAACTGCAAAGGGAGCAACGCGATAGTTAGCCTTAGCATCATCCCACTCCCACTCAGTGGAAACAGTATTAGGACGACGATACTTGGTAGGCTTCGTGCTTGTCATTGTATAGTTGTAGTCAACGTATTTGCCAAGTTCAACCTCATCTGTTGTACCAGCGGTTACAACGTCAGTCACACGATAAGTGTTTGTGCCCTTCGGAGTATAGTGGCAGTGGTTATCAGTAGTGATGGGAGAAGGCATCTTACCGTCTTCTGAGAAAGTGGGAATACGATAAGTAGTAGTTGCAAACGTCTCCACATCAAGACCCTGGATGATATATTCCATATCCTTATTGATAGCGGGAGTATATTTTCCTTCATGCTGCTCAACGTAGTCGAAACGAGTTGCAAGACGAGCCAACTCAATGTTAGCCTTGATCAACCAGGGATCAGCCTTTGTACCTGCAGCATTTGCTGTATTCTTCTCGAATGCACCCTTACATTCCTTAGCATTACTCATGATGAAGCCTGCCTCGTTGTAACCATCGTGATTTTCTCCGATCTTACCCCAAGTAGCATCGTTTGTGCTGCCGTGAAGAAGTTGATTGGCTGTGCTGATAGTAACGCCGTTAGCGTAAACTACGATATTCATATCTGCGCCACGTTCAGCCTTTGCAAGCATGTCCTCATAGAGCGCGTTTGAAACGCCGAAGGTAACTACACCGTTTGCGATGTCGGCAGAAGTAGCAGTCTTGGTGTAATAGAGATTCTCCAATTCGTCGGTAATGAGAATCTGAACCTTGCTAATTGCGTCTTCGTCGGCAGAGCCTTGAGTAGTGCCGCTATAAGCACCGTCGCCTTCGGCACGAGTATTAGCATTAGCGCCTACAACGCTAATTGCGAAATACATGTCGCCATCGCCCTCCGAAACATCGGGAGTAATGACTTCAGGAGCGTCGCTGGAGCAGGCTCCAAGCATCGCGAGCGCGAAAAAGCCCGCTGCAAACTGAATTTTTTTCATGTCAGTTGGTTTGAATTTTTTGTGGTCGCTTCGGATCTCTTTTTCTACCTCCGCCACCGTGTTAATAATTTATTAATTTATTTATAGTGTTCGTTGTTTATGTTACCTCCACTCGGATGCTATATCTGCGCTTTCACACTCTCACTCATCTCAGGTTTCTCTCTCCCATTTTCTGTACACATTAATTATATATACTAACATCTCTTCAATAGCGCAATTTCCCTATCGATTTGAATGTGTATTTATCGATTTGCCAAATGGGACTGAAACCGTCTTTTTCAGACATAACTCAGCATAACGATGCATGTCGGCGACAGACATCGTTACATAGAATATAGTGCATCCGGTCAGTGTGATTGCTTATGAACGCTTCGCGGCATAGCGCGCCTTGAGTGCTCTTGAGTTTCATTTTCATGATTCAAGTGTGGTTAACATTTTGACGGAAGTTGACAGACCGCAGTCTCCACTCCCCTTAATTATTTAAGTTTAGTTTTTGTTTTTGAATCGGCATTTGAGTTTTTCGAGGATTTGTATACCGATCCGCGCGTAGATTTTATAACATAGTTGCTACTTCGGGTATACCCCTTTACAACTTGTTGCGCAAAATTAATAAATCTTAGCGATATGACAATATTTTAAGTATTAAATTACCCCCCCCCGATTTGTTAAATTATGTTAAAATGCTTTATACTAAGTTATTATAATGTCTGGAGGCGCTTCAGAT
>CAMWSV010000212.1 GCA_947177015.1 uncultured Porphyromonadaceae bacterium | reverse complement strand
TCCCCAACCTCACCGTGATACGCAAACCCGCCACCAAAGGGATGGAAGAACTTACCGAAATACTCCAAAAGAAGAGATAAAATGGCGGCATGAAGGCACTCTTCATATAAAAAATGGAAAATATGTTGCAAAACATATTTATAAAAACCTAAAAGATGCCATAAAATCTATATATTTGTGGTGAAGTTTATAGAGACTGCGTCCGCCCGGCTGCGGATGTGGATATAAAACAGCAATCTCTAACCGACATCAATCTAACCACCAACACTTACAAATCATTTTTACAGACTCTATTATGGCAAAAGTTAAAGGCGCGATCACTGTCAACGTAGAACGTTGCAAGGGATGCAACCTCTGTGTTGTGGCGTGTCCGACCGACACGCTGTCGCTGCAACCCAATGAGGTCAACGACCGAGGCTACCACTATGCTTACATGGCAAATCCCGATAACTGTACCGGATGCTGCTCTTGCGCATGGGTATGTCCTGACGCATGTATCGAAGTTTATCGCGTTAAGGTAGACTGAAATTCTTAAATCCAAACCTTGAAAATACAGACAATAGATATGAAAGAAGAGGTAAGACTTATGAAGGGTAACGAAGCAATCGCCCACGCAGCCATCCGTTATGGTGCCGACGGCTACTTCGGTTATCCTATTACTCCCCAGTCGGAGGTGCTTGAAACTCTTGAGGAACTGATGCCCTGGGAGACTACCGGCATGGTAGTGCTCCAGGCTGAATCAGAGGTGGCAGCCATCAACATGGTATACGGCGGCGCCGCATCAGGCAAGGCAGTGATGACATCTTCATCATCTCCGGGCGTGAGCCTCAAGCAGGAGGGTATCTCCTATATCGCCGCAGCCTCACTGCCGGCTCTCATTCTCAACGTAATGCGCGGCGGTCCCGGTCTGGGCACCATCCAGCCCTCGCAGGCCGACTATTTCCAGGCCACCAAGGGTGGCGGCCACGGCGACTATCACCTCATCGTGCTCGCTCCCTCCACTGTGCAGGAAATGGTTGACTTCGTAGGACTCGGCTTCGACCTCGCATTCAAATATCGCAACCCCGCCATGATCCTCGCCGACGGTATAGTAGGCCAGATGATGGAAAAGGTAGTGCTCCCCGAGCAGCGTCCGCGCCGCACTGAGGAGGAAATCCGCAAACAGTGCCCCTGGGCTGCCGACGGCCGTAAGGATGGCCGCAAACGCAACGTCATCACATCCCTCGAACTCGAATCCTCACGCATGGAGGTGATCAACCACGAACTCCAGGCCCGCTACCGCGAAATCGAGAAGAACGAAACCCGCTGGGAAGAAATCGACGTGGAAGGAGCAGACTATCTCATCGTAGCCTTCGGCTCTATCGCACGTATCTGCGCCAAGGCTAAGGAAATGGCTGCCGAAAAGGGTATCAAGGTAGGCATCATCCGCCCCATTACCCTCTGGCCCTTCCCCACCGAGGCTGTAAATCGTGCCGCTCAGGGCAAGAAAGGTATCCTCTGCGTCGAACTCAACGCCGGCCAGATGATCGAAGATGTACGCCTCGCCGTGCATGACGCAATGCCCGTAGAGCACTTCGGACGCCTCGGCGGCATCATCCCCAGCCCCGATGAAGTGGTTAAAGCCCTCGAAGAGAAACTCGTAAAGTAATATTTTCTCAAGTCTTAAAACTGAATCTTATCAATGGATATCAATGATATTATCCGCCCGGAAAACAAGGTTTATTCCAAACCCGAACTTCTCGACGAAGTGCACATGCACTACTGCCCGGGCTGCAGCCACGGTGTAATTCACAAACTCCTGGCTGAAGTGATCGCCGAAATGGGTCTTACTGACAAGACTGTAGGTATTTCACCCGTAGGATGCGCCGTGTTCGCATACAATTATATTGACGTAGACTGGGTTGAGGCGGCCCACGGCCGTGCGCCCGCAGTAGCCACCGCCATCAGCCGTCTCTGGCCCGATGACGTGGTATTCACCTATCAGGGCGACGGCGACATGTCGGCAATCGGCACAGCAGAATCCATCCACGCCGCCAACCGTGGCGAAAACATCGTGATGGTATTCGTCAATAACGCTATCTACGGCATGACCGGCGGCCAGATGGCTCCCACCACCCTCGTGGGCCAGAAGACTGCCACCACCCCCTACGGACGCCGTATCGACCTCAACGGTCACCCGCTCGAAATCACCAACCTCATGGCTATCCTCGACGGCACTTGCTACGTTACCCGCCAGTCTGTACACACTCCCGGCAACGTGCGCAAGACCAAAGCCGCTCTCAAGAAAGCCTTTGAGAACGCTCTCGCCAAGAAGGGCACCTCAGTGGTGGAAATCGTATCTACATGCAATTCCGGCTGGAAGATGAGCCCCGAAAAGGCCAACGAATGGATGGTGGAACACATGTTTGAGAAATACCCCCTCGGCGACCTTAAAGACGTAAAATAATCCGGTCATCGAAGCCTCCGCGGCTCACGCTCGCAGGCTTCATTACCTATAATCATCATTAACCATACAATGAAAGAAGAAATCATCATAGCCGGTTTCGGCGGTCAGGGTGTGCTCTCTATGGGCAAGATCCTTGCTTACTCAGGTTTGATGGACGACAAGGAGGTGACCTGGATGCCTTCTTACGGTCCGGAACAGCGCGGCGGCACTGCCAACGTGACAGTGATTCTCTCCGACGAGAAAATCTCTTCGCCCGTGCTTGACACTTACGACAACGTAATCGCTCTCAACCAGCAGAGCCTCGATAAGTTCGCTCCCAAGGTGAAGCCCGGCGGTATCCTTATCTACGACACCAACGGCATTCACAATCACCCCACCCGCGACGACATCACCATCTACCCCATCGATGCTATGGGTGCCACTCTCGAAATCGGCAACTCCAAAGCCTACAACATGGTAGTGATGGGCGCTCTGCTCGAAGCAATGGGTTATAAACTCCCCATGGAGAACGTGATCAAGGGATTGAAGAAATCACTCCCCGAGCGTCACCACAAACTCATCCCCCTCAACGAGCAGGCAATCGAAAAGGGCCGCACCCTTCTCAAGAAGTAATCCCCAACCCCATCAATAAAAGAGAGGTGATTCCCCGCCGGGAATCACCTCTCTTTTATCGCCTCCATATCTCTTTTTTCAAGCATTTCTCAACTCCTATGAGATTATATCCGTCTTCATTTGGTAAATATTCTTTCCGTATGGAATTTCCTGATATGGTCAATATATTGTGATCGTTCGATAATCTTCAT
>CAMWSV010000211.1 GCA_947177015.1 uncultured Porphyromonadaceae bacterium | reverse complement strand
GTGGTGGGAGTGGTGGGGATTTTGGGGATTTTGGGAGTGGTGGGAATGGTGGGAATGGTGGGAGTGGTGCCACCATTCTATTTTGGGAGAGGTGGGAGATTTTAGATTTCGTGGCCGAGGAGGGTGGCGGAGGTGGCTGAGTCCACTTTGACGCGCACGAAATCGCCGGGTTTGTGATTGCCGGCGGGGAATACCACTACCTTATTCTGGGAGGTACGCCCGAAGAGTTCTTCGGCGTTGCGTTTTGAGCGTCCCTCTACAAGCACTTCAAATTCTTTGCCGATGTCGGCGGTGTTGGAGCGCAGGGAGAGTTCGTTCTGGAGGGCAATCATGCGGTTGAGACGTTCGATTTTTACCTCTTCGGGGATGTTGTCGGGGAGGTGTTTTGAGGCGAATGTGCCGGGACGTTCGGAGTATTTGAACATAAATGCCGAGTCGAAGCCCACTTCTTCCATCAGGGAGAGAGTGAGTTGGAAGTCTTCTTCCGATTCGTTATGGAATCCGGTGAAGAGGTCGGTGGTGATTCCGGCATCGGGGAGGATGTGGCGGATTGCGGCGATGCGGTCGAGATACCATTCGCGGGTGTATTTTCGATTCATCGACTTGAGCACGCTGTCGGCACCGCTCTGCACGGGGAGGTGGATGTGTCGGGCGAGGTTGGGGTGGTCGGCGATGACTCGGAGTGTCTCATCGTGCATATCCTTGGGGTGGGAGGTGGTGAAGCGTATGCGCATATCGGGCGCGGCTTGCGCTACGAGTTGGAGGAGCCGGGGGAAGTCGGTGACTTCGCCGGAGGCTTCATCCGTGAATCGGTAACTGTCTACGTTCTGACCGAGGAGTGTGGCTTCCTTGAATCCGCGGGCACGCAGGTCGGCGAGTTCGCGGAGGATGCTTTCGGGATGTCGCGAGCGTTCACGGCCACGGGTGTAAGGCACGATGCAGTAGGAGCAGAAATTGTTGCAGCCGCGCATGATTGAAATGAACCCTCCCACGCCGTTGGCTCCCATGCGCTTGGGCATGATGTCGCGGTAGGTCTCGGTGGTGGAGAGCACGACGTTGATTGCTTTCTGTCCGGTCTCGGCGGCGGCGATGAGGTTGGGGATGTCGAGGTAGGCATCCGGGCCTGCCACGAGGTCCACGCCGTAGTCGTTGATGAGACGCTCTTTAAGGCGTTCAGCCATGCATCCGATGACACCGATGATGACGTTGCGACCGGATTTTCGGCGCAGCGAATTCCAATACGCCAGTCGGGAAATAATCTTCTGTTCGGCATTATCGCGTATGGAGCAGGTGTTGAGGAGCACGGCGGCTGCCTCCTGATCATGCTCGGTGAGTTCGTATCCGGCGAGTTGCATCATGGCGGCTACCACCTCAGAATCAGCCACATTCATCTGGCAACCGTAAGTTTCAATGCGCACTTTCTTAGAAATAGTGCAATTTTTATCGTTTTTCGGTAAAAAAAATGTTTCGTTCATTTAGAAATATGAAAGATTTTAATTAATTTTGCAAAAATACCAATAAAATCTAAACGTTACAAATGAGTATCCCATTTATTACAGCAGAAGAAGCTGCTTCTTACATCAAGAATGGTGACAATGTGGGTTTCTCGGGCTTCACAGCAGCCGGCACACCCAAAGTTGTAACTGTCGCTCTGGCCAAGCGCGCCAGAGAACTCCATGAAAAAGGCGAACCGTTTAAAATCAATCTCTTCACAGGCGCATCGACCAACGATCACGTAGATGGCGAACTCGCCCGTGCAGATGCAATCGCCATCCGCACACCCTATCAGGGTCATCCGGATGCACGCAAACTTGCCAATCGCGGCGGAATGCACTATTTCGATACGCATCTGAGCCATATCTCGCAGGATTTGCGTTATGGTTTCTATGGAGATATTGATGTGGCAATCATAGAGGTGACAGAGATGACACCCAATGGCGAGTTCATTCTCGGCGCAGGCCTGGGCATGACTCCCACCCTGGCAATGATGGCTAAGAAGGTGATCATCGAGTACAGTTCATATTATAAGACGTCGTTCCGCGGATTCCACGACAACTATATACCGTTGAATCCCCCTCATCGTCGCGAAATTCCCATCTATAAGCCCTCTGATCGCATCGGAAGCACCGTAGTGAAGATCGATCCCGCCAAGATTATCGGTATCGTGCCTTCAAACGCTTCGGAGAGCATCAAGCCCTTCTCACCCTCTGATGAGATCACAGAGCGTATCGGCGCCAATGTGTGCTCATTCCTCGCCGAGCAGTTGAAGACAGGGAAGATGCCTAAGGAATTCCTCCCCATCCAGTCGGGTGTGGGCAATGTGGCTAACGCAGTGCTCTACGGCTTGGGTGAGAATCCTGAAATTCCCCGCTTCGAGATGTATACAGAGGTGATTCAGGATGCAGTGATGTCTCTCATGGAAGATGGCAAGTGTAAGTTTGCTTCTACCTGCGCGCTCACCTTCTCTGACGATGCGATGACTCACTTCATGGAGAATATCGACTTCTTCCGCGATAAGATTCTGATGCGTCCTGGCGAAATCTCCAATAGTCCTGAGATAGTACGCCGACTCGGACTGATCGCTATGAACACCGCGCTCGAAGCCGATATCTTCGGCAACGTGAACTCCACTCACGTGCTCGGCTCGAAGATGATGAACGGTATCGGCGGTTCAGGCGACTTCTGCCGCAACGCTTATCTTTCGATCTTCTCATGCCCGTCTGTGCAGAAGAATGGTGCTATCTCGGCAATCGTGCCTATGGTGAGCCATGTTGACCACAGCGAACACAGCGTGAAGGTGCTCGTTACGGAGCAGGGTGTAGCCGATCTGCGCGGCAAGGATCCGCGTCAGCGCGCCGAGACTATTATCGAGAACTGCGCTCACCCGGCATATCGTGAACTCCTCTGGGATTATGTGAAGTTGGCTTCGAAGAATGGCGGCCATACTCCCAATAATCTCTATGCATGCTTCGCATTGCATCAGGCATTTATGGAGACCGGCGATATGCTTAAAGCCGATTTCTCTAAATATGGCTGCTAATCTGCGATAGCATCCGGCAATATAAAATAATAGCCGCATCCCTGAGCCAGGGATGCGGCTATTATTTTATATTTTTTATATTGCTTTTATATTTTTTATAATGGGGGATTTTGGGATATTTCCGGCTTCCGCCGGAACCCTATAAAAAAGAAAAAGCATTGCGGACTATACATCATATTGAATTTTGCATCATATTGGATTTTGATGCATATTGGATTTTGATGCATATTGGATTT
>CAMWSV010000210.1 GCA_947177015.1 uncultured Porphyromonadaceae bacterium | reverse complement strand
GAAGCATAGCGTGCTATGCGATTGAACTAAAGGGAGAATAATACCGTTAAAAACAAAAAGAACATTCGCCCTCAACATTCCCTTACTTAAGTTTTTATAATATAAACTAATTTTAAAAACTTACTTAAAATCATTTACCATGAACACACAAGAAAGAATCATTCCGCCATCAGAACTTATCATCAATGAAGATGGAAGTGCATTCCACATCCATCTGCGTCCCGATCAACTCCGAGATAATATCATCCTTGTAGGTGACCCGGGCAGAGTCGACATGGTGGCATCTTATTTTGATGAAATAGATTATGATGTGCATTCGCGTGAGTTTCACGCAATAGCCGGCAAGTATAAGGGTAAGGAACTTTTGTGTATCTCACACGGTATCGGTCCCGATAACATTGAGATTGTAATCACTGAACTCGATGCGCTCGCTAATATAAATTTCCGGACACGCACGGTGAATCCTACTCACCGTACCCTTAATCTTGTGAGAGTGGGCACCTCCGGCTCATTGCAGGAGGATATCCATATAGGAGATTTCGTGATGGCATCAAAAGGTACAGGATTTGACGGAATCCTCAACTTTTATGCCGATCGTGAACGCGTCTGCGATATGGAATTCGAACGCCTTTTTATGCGGCACACAGACTGGAATCACTCATGGGCTGCTCCCTATACAGTTAACGCGGATGAGGAATTGATCAGAAGAATCGGCAAAGATGATATGATCAAAGGGTATACAATCGCAGCGGTAGGATTCTACGCTCCGCAGGGACGAATGGTTCGACTGCCCCTCGCAGACCCTGATCTAAATGAAAAAATCGAATCATTCAGATATGACGGCAAACCCATTACTAACTTTGAGATGGAATCCGCATGTCTGCAGGGCCTGGCAAAGATGCTCGGACACAAGGCTCTCACAGTGTGCTGCATAATTGCCGAACGCAGACTCACCAAGGCTAACACCGATTATAAGCCTGCTGTGAGAAAACTCATTGAGACAGTCTTGGATCGAATTTGATAATTACTCCCGAATGTTGAGAAAAGCAACAGAAAATACATATAAGGTGGCTCTTTCCATGTTGAAAGGAGCCTCCTTCGATCTACTCTCACACATTCGCGAACGAGACATACCGCTCAGAGAATTTTTCTCTTTTCCTGCTCTGAAATTGAAAGAAGCACTCGGTATTAATAATAATGCCGAATTTCTGGATGCGTCTATCAGGGATAAGGCTATAACTGCGGCTCTGAAGGAGGAGGTGTTTATGGAGCGCCATCATATCAGGGCGCTCTTTGTGGAGGATGAGGATTATCCTCACCGAATGGCGGCTACGGAAGATCCCCCTCTTATGCTCTATATGCTGGGTGAGTGTAACCTTAATGCGAAGGAGGTTTTGGGAGTGGTCGGCACCCGAAAGATTACCCCATACGGAGCAGATTGCGAGCGAAAGATAATTGCCGAATTAACAGACTATTTGCCTGAAATATGTATTGTTAGCGGATTGGCATACGGCGCAGACGCAATAGCGCATACATCAGCCTTAGAAGCAGGTTGTCCCACGGTTGGCGTTGTGGCTCATGGTCTTGATACAATTTATCCCGCCGGTCATAGAGATCTGGCGCGTAGAATAATCAAAAATGACGGCGCCATTCTAACTGAATTCCCCTCCGGAACACCCCCCTATCGTGCAAGATTCCTGCAACGGAACAGAATTGTGGCTTGGATCACAGATGCTACGCTCATTGTGGAGAGTCCTATAACGGGCGGTGCAATGTCTACTGCTAATCATGCTTTTAACGAAAATCGCGATGTAATGGCGATTCCCGGCAGAGTATATGATGAGATGTCGGAGGGTTGCAATCATCTTATACGCAAAAACAAGGCCTCTCTCGTGACTTCTGCCAATGATATTATGGATCTCCTTGGATGGAAAGCATCCCAAGGAATCCGTCCGGCTGAAGTTTTGGCTTTATTCCCGGAGATGGAGGGTAACAATAAAATTATTTACGACCATCTGCGCACAATGCAGGATCCAGTCACACCTGATGCTCTGAGAGTGCTTACCGGAATCCCTATAGGACTGGTAATTTCATCTCTTACCGAATTGGAGTTTGAAGCGCTTGTCGTGCGACATCCTGGCAACAGATATTCTGTAGCCCGTTAGTTTTTATTACTTGTCGCCTTTTTCTCAATTTATCAATCAGCGATACTCTTAAATGAAGTTTGATTAACTTCATTATTTTATTTAAGCCAGGGTTTAAATAATTCTGCCACCTCATCGCCACGAGTCAACTGGCCGTTTTTAAGTATGACCACAGTTACGATAGCCTTAGTGACAACTGTACCATCCGGCTTGGTGATAATCTGATCAAAAATATATCTTGCGCCTTTTCTCTTCAGATTCAAAGAACTTATGAATACCTCCCCGCTGCGCAACGATGATATATATTCCATTTCGATTTTTCTCACTACAGCATCAATGCCCTGATTGTGGAGATCAATGAATGGTATACCTGCCTCTCGACAAAATTTATGACGTGTATGCTCCATATAGTGCAGATAGTTGGCATTATTTACTATCTGCTCAGTATCAAGTTCATAATCACGCACTTCCATCTCTGTAGAATATATATAATCTTGGGTGTTCATAAAGTCTATGCGTTTGAGTTTATATATTACAGGGTGTGTCACCCTTATAACTTTGTCAGTTTCTGTGCTTCCTGGTTTTTGCACCTCTCATCCCTTCCGCAAGCCCGTTGATAAAGGATGAAAAGTCATCTGATTTATTGAAGGCACTTGAAGGAATGTAGATTAATCCCCGCTGATAAAATGGGACAAGAACATAGTTCGTGCCCACCTCAAAAGGCCTCAATAATTCGTAGGGAATGATTCTGACACTCTCCCGGAATTCTGCATTATTCTCCATCGAATCATTCTCACCATCCTTGATACAATTATCCCCACACTCAGAAGTATGCTTATGATTTACTTTATACGCCGCGATGTCTTGCACCTCCTCTCCATTCCTTACATTCCTCTCTTCATTATTCTCATCGGCACGCTCCTCATCATTCACTTCCTCATCCAATTCTAAAATAATTCTTACTTTCAACCCTGCATCATCTATTTCCAGAGTATGAGGCAATACATTATAAGCAATATCTGGATGAAGAGCATAGTTGATGAATACGAGTGCAAAAATCATCGGAAGCATAAGCAAACCTACCATTGAGGCGAGAATAACGAATCGAACATCTCCGAATATCCACCCGGCTACAATAAGACCAACTA
>CAMWSV010000209.1 GCA_947177015.1 uncultured Porphyromonadaceae bacterium | reverse complement strand
GGCTGGAGAGGAGGGGATGGCGGGGCGGGGATTAATCGAGTGGGATTAATTTGCCGCCGCCTCGGTGTTTGATGTGGGGAGTGCCTCGGTAGAGGATGCGGGTGGAGCCGATTCCTTTTACGGTGAGGGTCTTGAGGGGGTATGTGGATATGGAGCCGCCGCCGAGGATGTTGCAGTTCACGTTTTGCGTCTTGAGTTTGTCGGCTTCGATGCTTCCGGCTCCGGTGAGTTTGAAGTCGGCGTTGGTGCAGACTCCGCTTACGATGATGGCGCCCATGCCGGCGGTGATCTTGGCGTTGAGGTTCGTGGCGTCTAAGTCGGCGATGACGATTGTGCCGTTGCCGATGAGTGATGCGGAGAATGTATCTGCGGCTATGTTGGATTCTATGCGCAGGTTATAGTCGGAGTAGTTTTCTACTTTCTCAAGGTTGTTTGATGATACGTAGAGAATCGGGAGTCCGGGTTTGCCGAGATCTTCGGTGTTGACCTGTATCTTCAGGCAGCCGTTGTTATTGGTGAAGATGAAGGCATTTTCGAAATCTTGTGTGGCGGAATAGTAGGCGTGTCCGATGGTGTCATTTGTGTGGAGGTAGACCACGTTGACGTTGTCTTGCACCTTCAGATCCCGGAAATTTCCTACTTCGAAATTGTAGTCGATAAGTTTCGATTCCTGATCGGCATCGGGCAGTATTGCCATAGCGGAGGTGGAGATGGCCAGCGGGGCTACTTCTGTGGGGGATGCATACGCCAAGCCGCACGCGGCGGCGATCAGGGCTGATAGCACGCAACGCGAGAAGAGTGAGGATCTACGGGTGTGTGATTTCATAGCGAGGGATATCTTTTTAACTTAATTTAGGAATAATATGCATTAATTAAATGCTAATTAGGTTATAAAAGTTCAGAGGTATTGATATCTTCGAGTCGCTTTTCGGTTGCGTCCAGGAGATTCATGAGTTGATCGAGATTTGTTGCGCGGAGTATTTCGATGCGAGTTTCGCGGAAATTGGGTATACCTTTGAAGAGGGGCGATGAAGCGAGATGCCGGCGTATATGCAGTATTCCGCGATATTCATCGATGCGTCCGATGCTTTCGTGAATCTGGCGCCGGAGGAGCGCCATCTTTTCGGCGATGGGGAGTGGGGTGTATGTTCCGGAGTCGAGATAATCTCTGACTTCTCGAAAGATCCATGGTGCTCCGAATGCCGCTCTGCCTATCATAATGCCGTCGACTCCGAATTTTTCGAAGGCCTCCTTTGCTTTTTCGGGCGATGTGATATCGCCGTTGCCGATGATCGGGATTGTGATGGCGGGATTTTTCTTCAACTCGCCAATGAGTGTCCAGTCGGCTTCGCCGTTATACATCTGGGCGCGGGTGCGGCCATGCACTGTGAGCGCGCGGATGCCGCAATCCTGCAGGCGTGGAGCGAGTTGTGTGATAATCTTATTTTCGGCGTCCCACCCGAGGCGTGTTTTCACGGTGACGGGGATTTCGACAGCCTTCACCACTTTCTCGGTTATGTCGAGGAGTTTGGGGATGTCGCGGAGCATACCGGCTCCGGCACCCTTGTGCGCCACTTTCTTGACCGGGCAGCCGAAGTTTATGTCCAGCACGTCGGGACCTGCCTGCTCCACGATTTTGGCGGCTTCTACCATCGCGTCGGCTTCGCGGCCGTAGATCTGGATAGCCACGGGGCGTTCGGCATCATTGACCTTGAGTTTGCGGGTAGTAGATTTAATATCGCGGATGAGGGCCTCCGCCGACACGAATTCGGTGTAGACCATCGCCGCTCCCTGCTCGCGGCATATCAGGCGGAATGACTCATCGGTGACATCCTCCATCGGGGCGAGCATCACCGGGCGCTCTTTTAGATCTATATCTGCGATCTTCATCTTCGTGGGTGTGTGAAAAGGTTTATTTAATTGTGAGTCGGGATGTTGGGGCGGAAGCCAGCATCTCGGCAATTCCGCGGAACTGTTCGGGAGTGACCTCGCGTATATGGCGGGTCATATCGTTGATGTCGTGGATGGAGTCATAATAGAGCAGACTCTTTGCCATAGACATTGCCATGCTCTCGCTATGATCGGAACTCACGAGCAATTGTCCGCAATACTGATTGCGCAGCGCTTCAAAGGCGCGTGTGGTGAGAGTCTTATCGGCAAGTCTCTCGATTTCTTTCCTGACCAGACGCACGCAGCGTTCGGCGCCGGACCGATCGCAACCGAAATATATCATCATAGTGCCGCAATCGGAGAGGAGGCTTACGTTTGAGTCTACCGTGTAGACGAGTCCTCGCTTCTCGCGCAACTCCTGATTCAATCGGGAATTCATGCAGGGACCACCCAGATAGTTATTGAGAAGGAAGAGGGGGAAGCGTCGCGGGTCTTTTCTGCCGAACACTCTGAATCCGAGCAGGGTGTGAGCCTGGTGTCCGTCGCGGTCATCCACCTTATCGAACCCCTCGCATTGGCGCGGAGCCACGCGATGATGCCGCGTGGCGGAGAAATCGAGTCTGCCGAAATATTTTTCCATGAGCCGGATGAGTTTGTCCGGGTCGCCCGGATCGGCGATATAGGCGGTCATATTTGCCGGTGTGTACCAGTTATCGAGAAATCCGCGGCAATCGTCGGAATTGAGCCGGCGCACACTTTCGGGTGTGCCGAGGATGTTATGGGCGAGTGCTGAGTCGGGGTAGATGAGTTCCTCGAATTCATCATAGATGCTATCGGCGGGAGAATCGAGATAAGAATTGATTTCTTCGACCACCACCTCGCGTTCCTTATCGAGTTCCTGGCGAGGGAACCGGGAATTCGCCACGATATCATAAAGGAGTTCGATGGCGCGTTCGGCGTGTCCTGCCGGGGCGTTGGTGTAGACTAAAGTCTCCTCCTTGGAGGTGTATGCATTTAGTTCGCCGCCGATGCTCTCCATGCGGTTTGATATATGCCATGAGCGGCGCGAGCGGGTTCCCTTGAATATCGTGTGCTCCACGAAGTGAGCGAGCCCGTGATGCGCCTCGCTCTCATCGCGGCTGCCGGCGTTGATGGCGATGCCTATGTAACTCACCATGGATTCGGGCGTATGGCGCAAGCCGATGCGCAAGCCGTTGCTCAACGTTGCTATTTTATAATTGGATTCCATAATGAACTATCCTGATACGTTAAAACGGTAAGAAAGTTTTCAAAATCAAGTTAAATAAGCAAGTCCTTAAAATCAGTTTTGATTTATAAGAAGTAATGAAGCAGAAGGTAAGTCAAATGTTGCAAACTTACTTAATATCCTGCAAAATTAGTCAAAAAAGATGGTTAAATC
>CAMWSV010000208.1 GCA_947177015.1 uncultured Porphyromonadaceae bacterium | reverse complement strand
GAGTGAGTAATCGGGCTTTGCACTTCTTATTGGAAACTTTGATGTCCTCTTGGAAAATATTTTTTTGCTGAATATTTGGCAGTTCCAGATTTTATTAGTAACTTTGCACTTGAATGATTATCTCTTATTTAGAGATTTGGATGGACGCCAAACAATAAAATCCTCTTATCCTGAGGAATGGGGGGGTATCGCTAAAGACTTTTGAGGATTATGGAGTTGGCCTTGTCAACTACCGAAGTATCAAGACTTGCAAGATAGATTTGCGTAGTTGCTTCGCTATCATGCCCCATTCCCTCACTGATTACTGACAACGGAATACCTTTATCTTTTGCGGCAGATGCCCAACTGTGACGAGCCACATATAGAGTGAGAGGAACATTAACACCAACTTTTTCAGCAATACGCTTCAGGTTATGGTTGATATTGTATCCTACATTTCTGTATGTACATCGTTCATTAATGCCCCTATTGCGGATTATCGGAAGTAGATACCCGCTTGCGTTTTCAGGATACTTGTCAAGTATCATCTGCATTTCGTCAGTCCACTCGATTATAAGTTGCTGACCCGTTTTCCTTCTTCGATAAGTAACATATCCCTTTGATAGATCTGTCTTTCTCAGATATGCCATATCAATGAAACTCATACCACGAAGCATAAAACTCAGCATAAACATATCACGTGCGAAGTCCAATTCAGGAGTTAGAGACAAATCAAGATACTTGATTTTCCTGATAAGCCGGATGGGTAATGCTCTTTTTACAGTTTTATCCACCCCAGTGTATACTCGACGGAATGGATTGCGATTCTCTATTATCTCTTCTTCTACCGCACGATTATACACCGCCCGAAGTATACGAATATAGAATGAAATCGTATTTGGAGATACACCTCTTTGCTTATGCCATGCTTCATACGCTTCCATTATCTCAGAATTAAGGCAATCCAGCATTATATCCTCTCCTTTACGGAATTTCTTGAAACTGTTAAGCGAAACAAAATATGTTTCTGCGGTGCGAATCTTACCATTCTCTTTAAGTCTGACAATCTGACTTTCCATGAAATTGAACAGACTATACTCATTGGCATATCGATGGAACTCATCGACAACGTCATCTGCAGTATAAGACACTCCGTTGTCTTCCAGATGTCGGATTATCTTTATCAGGCGCTCCACATCCCAACGTATGCGTTCACGAATTGAGAGAATAAACGACTTTCGTTCACTTCTATAAGCAGAAGTTACCATTGAACGATCATTATCCCATTCAGCCGGGAACACGTGATAATCAGAAAAAAGTTGACGCTGCTTTCTTTCATGTAGAATCTGATAGAAGATTGTACCCTCATGGTCAGCAACAGTCGAGGGTTTGAACTTTACTTTAACCGATGCCATTTGTTCTTGAGTATTTATATATATGATAAAAAATATCAATATCACCCGAAGATAATAATCCGGTCAGTAATTACACCAACTTTAGTCTAAGCCCCATAGCACACACCATTGAAAAACTTGATTTGACCCGGAAAGGATTGCTAACTATCTCTAATTTTCTTTAACATCCCTAAAACAAAAGAAACTCGCTGATTTTAAGCGAGTTTCTTTATTAACATTTGCGGAAAGACAGGGATTCGAACCCTGGGTACCCGTAAGGGTACAACGGTTTTCGAGACCGTCCCGATCGACCACTCCGGCATCTTTCCTTCCGGTTTTTGATAGCGAGTGCAAATTTAGGAATTATTTTTTTTTCTACCAAATCTTTATATGGTTTATTTTATTTTTTCTTCGTTTATTAGAGTACTGTAGGATCATAGGATCGGTGAAATAATTAATAAGTTTCTTTTTCTTTGAGGATAAACTCTACGTTTGCTTATCGATATTTATTACCTTATTACGCGATTCCCCTTTATAACTCAAGATTTATTATCATCTATAATTGCTGTAATAACTTTAAGAGTTTACTTTATTATCAATAATTACTGTAATATCTTCAAGATTTTTACCTTTTAATCAAGAGGTTATTTATTTTCGAGAGTTATTTTTCAGGTATCTCTCGGATAATCTTGGCGGGATTTCCTACAGCGATACAGTTGGCAGGAACATCCTTAGTGACTACACTCGAAGCACCTACTACGGCGTTCTCACCGATGGTGACTCCGGGCAATACGGTAGATCCGGCTCCAATCCATGCATTCTTGCCGATATGAATCGGTTTGCAAGTAATTACCTGGCGTTCGTAGAGGTCATGGTTATTGGAAATCAGTTGCACATTTGCGGCTATCAGGGCTCCGTCTTCAATAGTGATTCCACCTGCCGACATCATCAGGCATCCTGGCATTACTACAACATTGCACCCGATCTTCACACAATGAAATCTAACTCCGGTAAGGGGTGCCTCTACCCTGCTCCCTGATCCCATATCGGGGAAAAGCGCCAGCATACGGGCGTGATATTCTTCCGTTCCGGGCAGCGTATGATTAAAATGAAAAACTTCCTGCGCTTGCAAGCGGGCGAGTTCAAGTTCTTCTTCAGTCTGTTTGGTTACATCTATTCTAATTTCTTCCATACTTTCTCAACAAATTATATCACCATTATTGTTCACTCGTTCCTATCTTCATATCTTGATATTCCGTGATTTTATCCACTCCGCTGATATATGAAACGTAAAAGTGGTATTTTTTTCTAAAATTGGGGTAATACATTTCGATTTACTTTTACTATCTTTGCATACTGAAGGAAGCAGCCACCCGGATGCTCCTTCAATGCGATAATGCAAATATTATCATATTAAACAGCGTAATTGACTTGCATAAAGCAAGATTCCTTCATCTTCGCCCATTAAGACTCTATAAAGATTTAATCATATCGATCTACTTAACCATTCACTCCCCTTCATGAAAAGATTAAATATTTTATTACTTACCTCCTTATTAAGTTTAAACATAATGGCACAGCAAAAAATAATTCAGACCGCAGGTCGCGATGCACTCGGTGAATTTGCTCCGGAATTCGCTCATCTTAACGATGACATCCTCTTCGGCGAAGTATGGAGTCGCAACGATCTTCTCTCGCTTCGCGACAGGAGTCTCATCACTATCACCTCCCTGATTTCTCAAGGCATCACCGACACTTCTCTTATCTACCACCTTCAGGAAGCGAAAAAAAATGGAATCACACGTACTGAAGCAGCCGAAATCATCACCCACATCGCCTTTTACGCCGGTTGGCCGAAAGCATGGGGAGCATTCCGGCTTGCCAAAGATGTATGGAATGATGACGTCAGCGGCGATGATGCAAAAGCAAAATTCCAAAGTGAAATGATTTTCCCTATCGGTGAGCCTAACACAGCC
>CAMWSV010000207.1 GCA_947177015.1 uncultured Porphyromonadaceae bacterium | reverse complement strand
TCTCATTGCGCAGGAAATTGCGCCTGAAGTCTGATGAGAGATTTGATGAATCTGTAACGTAGCCCTCCGGATAGCGGTCAAGGATGGATTTCATAATATCCGCGCGTAGTCCATCACCGTTATTAACATCCCAATTATTAATATCCCACTCCCGGCAATAAAGATTTCCGAGCAATCGCAGGATATCGCGGCGATAGATACCGAGCAGAGGGCGAAAGATGCCTGATGCCAGGGGGTACATCCCTCTCAGTCCGGCGGGAGACGAACCTCGAAGCAAGTTAAGCATCAGAGTTTCCTCATTATCGTTGGCGTTATGTCCGGTGGCGATAAATCCTATATTATACTGCGCCTGCAGTTGGCGCCACCAATTATGGCGCAGGTCGCGTGCTGCCATCTCTATCGATACTCCATTTTTGCGGGCAAACGATGTTGTGTCGCAATCCTTAAAGAAAAACGTGACATCCGGATATAGCATGGCGAGTGATCTTACGAATTCCTCATCGCGCATACTCTCATCGCCTCGCAGATGAAAATTGACATGAGCGGCATATAGCCGGAATCCCGGCAACTTCGAGGCAGCCACGGCGAGAAGATGCAGGGCAAGCACACTGTCGGCACCACCGCTGACTCCGAGCAATACTGACTCTATGGCATGGCTCTGCAGATATTTTCTCAGAGAATACGAGGCATCCTTAAAAGAAGAAACGGAAGCATGGATAGCAAATTCAAACATAACTTACTAAAATAAAGGATACTGCAAAATTACTTCAAAAAATATGAAAAAAAAAGTAAAATCCGATAAACAATTCAATCCTTGCGCTTGTTTAATTGACAAGTAAAATACCGTGCAACTGCGCGGAATAAGTAAAAAACAAAAACTAAAAAAAATAATAGACACAATTATTATGGCAAAGCAATGGATTTGCACCATCTGCGGCTACGTGGCAGAAGGTGAAGAGGCTCCCGAAAAGTGCCCGCAGTGTAACGCACCCCGTTCAAAATTCAAAGAACTCGACCAGAACGAACTTCTCAAATTCGTGACGGAGCACGAGATCGGAGTTGCAAAAGACTGCGACGAAGAGATGAAGAAAGACCTCAACAACCACTTCCTCGGCGAGTGCACTGAGGTAGGTATGTATCTCGCAATGTCACGTCAGGCAGATCGCGAAGGTTATCCCGAAGTTGCCGACGCTTTCAAGCGTTATGCTTGGGAAGAGGCTGAGCACGCTGCCAAGTTTGCCGAACTCCTCGGCGACATGGTATGGGATACCAAGACAAACCTCGAAAAGCGTATGCACGCTGAGGCCGGAGCCAACGAAGATAAGATGCGCATCGCCAAAAACGCAAAGGCTCAGAACCTCGACGCTATCCACGACACTGTGCACGAGATGGCAAAGGATGAGGCTCGCCACGGCCGCGGTTTCTATGGCCTCTATCAGCGTTTCTTCGCTAATAAGTAATCCTTAATCCGACTAAATAAAGAGCGTCCTGCCCGATTCATTTGTGGCAGGGCGCTCCTTTTGTTTTGCTATCTGCCGAAAAATTACTAATTTTGCACCTAAGTAAGGTTTAAGTAAGTTTAAAAACTTACTTAAATAGTCTTTTTACCGATCGAATATGGGAAGAGTATTGGCTATAGATTATGGCAGAAAGCGTTGCGGCATCGCCGTGACGGATACGTTGCGCATCTCCGCCAACGGATTGCCCACGGTGCGAGCCTGCGATCTGATGGATTTTCTGAAAGACTATTGCGCCGGCAATGAGGTGGATCTGATTGTAGTGGGGTTGCCACGCACCATAAAGGGAGAGGACTCCGAAAGCGCCGACTATATCGAACCCTTCCTGCGCCGGTTGCGGCATGAGATGCCGCAGATGAAGGTGGAGCGTTTCGACGAGCGGTTTACCTCCGTGTTAGCCCATCGCGCCATGCTTGATGCCGGACTCTCCAAATCGCGCCGCCGCGAGAAAGAACTCGCTGATAAGACAGCCGCCGTGATTATCCTTACTGATTGGCTGCAATCGCGCGCAGCGGGTGGTTTCAATATTCCGGGATTGTAAATCATCGCCGTGATTTCTCAATAATGTCGAAAAAAGTTAATGATTCACGGTTGCGGACGTCAACTCATATTCCAAAAATAAGATAGAAAAATCAACATATAAAATGATATTACCAGTATATTTGCTCGGTCAACCCGTGCTCAGAGAGGAGACCGAAGATATAACCCCGGACTATCCGGAACTCCCCAAACTTATCGAAAATATGTGGGAGACGATGTATAATTCCGATGGTGTGGGCTTGGCGGCTCCGCAGATCGGCAAGTCTATTTCGGTGATCGTAATCGACGGTAACCCGGTGGCAGACTCCTTCCCTGAATGTAAGGATCTGAAACTTGTGCTTATCAATCCCGAACTCGAAGTGATTGAAGACGAAGAGCCTGTGAGCCGTGCCGAAGGTTGTCTCTCCCTGCCCGGTATCAGCGAGAACGTGAAGCGCCACGAACACGTGATTCTGCGTTGGGTTGACGAGAACTTCCAGCCTCATGAACAGGAATTCCGCGGTTTCGCTTCGCGCATCATCCAGCACGAATTCGACCATCTGCTCGGTGAAGTCTTCACCGATCATATCTCGCCCATTCGCAAACAGATGATCAAGACCAAACTCAACAATATCGCGAAAGGAAAGGTACGCGCTTCCTATCGCACCAAATAAAAGTGTACACAATGGCAGACGATAAAAAAATAATATTCTCAATGGTAGGGGTGAGCAAGGTGATCCCCCCGCAGCGTCAGATTCTTAAGAATATCTACCTTTCATTCTTCTACGGAGCCAAGATCGGTATCATCGGTCTGAATGGCAGCGGTAAGTCAACACTGCTTAAGATTATCGCCGGACTCGACAAGTCCTATCAGGGCGAAGTAGTGTTCTCGCCCGGATATTCCGTAGGATATCTCGAACAGGAACCTAAACTCGATCCGGACAAAACAGTACGCGAGGTAGTGGAGGAGGGGGTGGCTCCCATCATGCAACTCCTTAAGGACTACGAAGAGGTGAACAACGCCTTCTGCGACCCCGAAGTGCTTGAGAATCCCGATAAGATGGAAGCCCTTATGAATCGTCAGGCAGAACTACAGGATAAACTCGATGCCACTGACGCGTGGAACATCGACAACAAACTGGAACGCGCCATGGATGCGCTCCGTTGTCCGCCGGATGATCAGAAGATTGCCACTCTCTCCGGCGGTGAGCGTCGCCGTGTGGCTCTTTGCCGCCTGCTGCTTCAGCAACCCGATATTCTGCTGCTCGACGAGCCCACCAACCACCTTGACGCCGAATCCATCGACTGGCTCGAACAGCATCTGCAGCAGTATCCAGGCACGGTGATCGCCATCACCCATGACCGCTACTTCCT
>CAMWSV010000206.1 GCA_947177015.1 uncultured Porphyromonadaceae bacterium | reverse complement strand
GGGATATGACCCTATAAATGGGGTATGGTATAAAAAGAGGTGATCCTCATCAGCGGGGAGGCTGACAAGGATCGGGAGTTGGGAGTTGGTTAAGGGGAGGGTGAAAGATGGGTCTCGAACCCACGACCTACGGAACCACAATCCGTCGCTCTAACCAACTGAGCTACATTCACCATGTTTGCTTTTTGAATCTCTTTCGCTTACCGCGTTTCCTTTCTAAAGCGATGCAAAGTTACTAACTTTTTTTGAATACACCAAATATTTCGTTAAATTTTTTCAAAAAAATATTGAAATACGCCTTTAAATTCGCTTTAGGGGGTATAGGTAATACAAACTATATATGTTTTTTTCGCTTTGTTACGAAATTTTGTATAATTTTGTGGATAGTATTGATTTTGGAGTATAGGTATTGAGTTTTGTGGATAGTTGATATTTGGAGGATTGGCGTTGATTTTGGCGGATACTTTTGATATTTGTGTATGATGTTATTACTAAAGGCTTGCAACATGAATAAAATATGGAATTTAGCAACCTGGATTTCCGGATTGGTATGTATGGTGGTTTTGATGATGCTTCCGGCAGGGTGTAACGACGATAAAGACACTGATTGGCCCGTTGTGCTCGATATGTCTCTACCCGAGGAGAGGGATCCCCTGTTTGATACAATACCGGCGGGAAATCCGCATAAGGACAAGTCATTGAAAATTCTGGCCATCGGCAATAGTTTCACGGTCAATGCTACTACATTCCTGCCGTGGCTTGTGGCTGTAAATAATTCCGATTCAGTGTGCGTAGCGCGAATGTATCATAGCGGTTGTTCGCTTAAGATGCATTGGGATTATCATTGCAGTCGCGAAGCAGAATATTACTTTCAATATTCATCCGGCGGAAAATGGGATATTATCGGAGAAATGGTATCGTTCGACCGCGGGCTGACCATGCTTGACTGGGATGTAATTGTGATCCAGCAGGTATCAGGCGACTCCGGAAGATATTCCACGTATGAACCCTATCTGAACTGCCTGTTGAGACTCTTCCGGATCGCTCACCCCAACGTAAAAATAGCGTGGCACTATACCTGGGCTTATCGCGAAGGGGCTGACCATCCCTCGTTTAAGCATTATGGGCAGGACTCCCAGAAGATGTATGAAGATATAATGAAAGCGGGCGATCGTGCATCACAGCATGTGGACTACCGTATCCTTTCAGCCACACTCCTGCAGAAAATGCGGAAGGTATATCCTGAGGTTGAGGATGGTTTTGCGGAAGACGGTTATCACATCTCAGATTCCCGCGCCAAGTTTGCATTGGGATTGTTATGGTACGAGTGTCTGATAGCCCCCGTCACATTACATTCAAGCCTTGAAGATCCGGCTGTGCCGGGGGGTATTAACCCCGATGAAATGACGAGGGCATATCAAGTGCTCCACGAAATGGGTTACTGATACCGTAAGTCTCCGACCATATTTCTATCAGGCACTCTTACTATCAGACCTATTCCTATATTGTCAATGTTCCCTGATGAACCGGAAGATTGTGGAGTAGGCGGCTTCACGATGAGGCGAAGGGGAGAGGATAAGATCGTGCAGTCCGGAATCGATTTCGCAGACATGGCGGTCGCTGCCGAGTTGTTTGCCGCGCTGACGAATCATGGACGGGTCGAGAACGGCATCACCCGTCATAAACTCCGGAGTGAAATTGCAACCGTCGATTTTACGGCTGCTCGTCATCACGAGCAGAGGCACGCAGATATTCTTCTTTTTCTTCATCAGATCCTTCTGCGCACCCTCGATGGCTCCTACCCATGAGAACTTTACCGGGGGTGAATATATCATTTTCCAATCCGTATTGTAGGTCCATTCGCCGTCATACTCTTTAAGCAGGGAATAGGCATATCCGTCGCACTTGCCCTGATCGATATTGGCATTCGGAGTGATTTTTGCGAGACCGCGGATCACCGGCGCAGCCACGTTGCGCATAAACGCATTGAAATTCCATGCGAGGAAGGGGGAATCGGTGACTACGCGGTTTACCCCCACGCGCTGACCGCGGCAGGCGGCGTAGTAGCACACGGTGAGACCACCCGTGGAGTGACCGCCGAGAGTGATGTCAGTGATGCCGTCGCGCCGCATCTGACTGAGTGCCGAGTCTATATCGGCAAAATACTCCTTCTGATCACGAACGTTGAAGGGGTATTGCCACGGTAGACGCGAGCGCCCGTAGCGTCGAAGATCTACGGCATAGAAATGATAACCGGAATCCACAAATTCGCGACCCATCTCGCTCTGAAAGAAATAATCATTGAAGCCGTGTACATAGAGGAATCCCTTGCGGGAATCCTTCGGTCCGCGCAGACGGATTATGCAACTGCGGGCAGGGCCGTCAAATGCCTCCCCCTGATTTACAAACCGCGACTCATACCCCGGCAGCACGTCCGGTCCCCAATCCCAGTCATCGGGCATTACCTTCTCACCTTTGAATTTATGACGCCAGCCGTCCCAATTCTCATAGAATCGAGAGGCTGAGAGTGAGAAGTGAACCCCCAGTCCTAATATTAATAAGGAGAATACCCCGAATAGAAGGTGTGTCGATGCTTTTTTCATATTTCACGAAAATTAATGGAATCTTCAAATAATGGAATCTTCCATTATAACACCGTGTGGGGAGGGTTTGTTTTTTAGACCTCGGGTATGCTCCAGTGCCAGACGCGGGTAGTATCCGGCAGGATGAGATCGCATCCTGCGCGGCGTAGCCCCGGAATCCAGACGGTTTCATCCGTATGGCGGTTGGCGAGCACTGCGATATGCGGGCGGTCGGCGGTCGGCACCTTATTCTCGCCATAAACATCGCTGATGAGTTTTGTACGCTTCTCGTAGGGTGGAAAGAGCCGGATTCTCTCACCCGGAATTGCCGTGCGCCACTCATAATCCTCAGGCGGATAGGGGAGATACACCTCCTCCGGAGTGGCTTTCTTAATACGGAGCATCAAGGGTGTGGACATCTCTGACTCCTCAATCGTAATATCTTCGGGTGCCGGTAGGTTAGTGAGATAACTGCGGTCTTTTCGCCGTCTTAACTCAATTCCGCGCGGTGTGGTGAGGATCTCATTGCCGTCGGCGAGAATCCATCGTCTGCCGGGAGTGAGACATACTTCTCCCTCAGGAATATGGTCGGCAATTTCGCGTGCCGTAGCGGTGGAGAGTCCGGCATCCTTGCCGAAATGATATATCAGGGTGAGGGGAGCGGGAAAATTGGAGATAGTAGCCCAACTTAGCAGGCTGCCGTTGCGGCTCCGTTCGCTTCTGAGCACTTCCGCCACATTCCGCTCAACGATAGCCGCCGCCTCTCCCTGCAATTCAAGCGAGGTGAGGAAGGCGTTGTGCATACCCTCCCAGCGCGACTCGAGAAGCGGCAGAATCTCATTGCGCAGGAAATTGCGCCTGAAGTCTGATGAGAGATTTGATGAATCTGT
>CAMWSV010000205.1 GCA_947177015.1 uncultured Porphyromonadaceae bacterium | reverse complement strand
GTGCTATAGCCGGCAGAGCGAGTCTTGACGGCGCGTTAGACTATATCAGCAATGCTTACGGCGGCGGGAGTTACAGCCAGAGCGGTTATTCCAATTATTGGGGTGCTCCGGATTGGGGTGGAGGCCGATATAACGGCTGGGGAGGAATGGAGGATTATTTTCATCTATTGCCGAATGGGGCGGTATTGCCCGTGTCGGGACGTATCACATCTAATTTCGGATTTCGTCCGCGGTTCGGGCGGATGCATAAGGGGGTGGATATTGCGTTGAATGTTGGGGATACGGTGTGTGCAGCGATTGGAGGCACTGTGACGCGAGTGTCTAACGATCCACGCGGTTACGGGCTCTTCGTATGTATTCGTCATCCCAACGGACTTGAAACGCGCTATGCCCATTTGAGCGGTACGATTGCATATCCGGGGCAGATTGTTGCCGCGGGAGATCCGGTAGGTTTGGGCGGGAGTACGGGTAATTCAACCGGTCCGCACCTTCATTTCGAGGTGAGGGTAAACGGGGAGGCGATCGATCCCACGCGAATGTTTGATTTCAATATGCCGGCAGGTAGATACCCATACCGCACGCTTGCCGACCTTGATTCGCGCAATCCTGGATATGCGTCGCAGTCGATGACGAGGATGACAGCCTCTGCTACGGGGTATACACCTACTTCGGAACGTGCTACTTCCGCGTCAGTACAGGCTGTCGGTCGTGGTAAGTCGACCTATATTGTGAAGGAGGGGGATACGATTAATTCTGTAGCAAGGAAGAACGGGATATCGGTGCTCTCGCTCTGCCGACTGAATATGCTCTCGTCGACGGATGTGTTGAAGCCCGGTAGGATGCTGAAACTCCGCTGACGTTGACGGGAGATTGCCTCCGGTGGTTTTTATTGTGACCTTAGTGTCCAATTAGTGTTCGGCAAAAATTTTTAGACAGGAGTACGGCAAGAGTGTAATGAGCATTAAAATTATTGTTGGAAAGAGGAAAGTATTGAGAAAATTGTTGTATATTTGTGAAGTAACTAATTTGTAAAATAAATATGGCTCGACCTATTAAAGAAACTCCGATTCTTTTTGGAAGTGATGCTCGCAGATTTGAGGAGCGTATGCAGAATCCACCGAAAGTATCTGCTGAGAAGCGTGCTGAGATAAGATGCTCATACGAAACTATCAGAAAAATGATGGTGGATTGATTATGACACGTGAAGAATTTCAAGAAAGATGTAGAGTGCGTCGGTTGAACATCGGCGATACAATTTCTGCGTTTGATTGTGAGGATGAAGATTTGAATGATTTCTTACTAAATGAAGCGAATCTTTATCGAAATGCGCTGCTATCTGTGACTTATGTTGTTGAAGATAAGATCACAGATGAAGTAGTGGCTTATTTCAGTCTTTCGAACGATAAGATTTCAATATCAGATTTTGAAAGTAAGACTGAATTTAATCGTTTCCGCAAGCATAAATTTGTAAATGAGAAACGATTGCGTAGTTATCCGGCTATAAAAATAGGTAGACTTGCAATTGCTAAGTCTGTCCAGCATCAATCATTAGGAACTTATCTCCTTGAATTTATAGAAGATTATTTCATAATCGATAATAAATCCGGATGTAGGTTTGTGACTGTCGATGCGTATGTAAATGCTATTCCATTTTACATAAAGAACAATTATCAGTTTCTTAATAATGACGATGAGGATAAATGTACTCGTGTTATGTATTTTGATCTTGCGTCGTTATTGTAAACGAACATCATTAACAGATTGCTAAAAGGCGCTAAGTGGGTACTAAATTGACGCTAAATGGGTTTGTTAGTGTGACCTTAGCGTTCAATTAGTGTTCGGCAAAAATTTTTAGACAGGGGAACAGGAGGCACAGGAGCGTCGCGGAGGACGGGGATATGATGGGAAAATATTTAAATTTATGTAAATGGCAGATGTTGATTTGGTAAGGAAGGATAGGCAGGTTGAGGGGGAAAAGAGGTGGTATGCCGCTAGGTGTACGCGACCGGCGCGAGCTGTGAAATTGTTGGAGGAACGGGGACTGAAAACGTATGTGCCGATGGCGACTGTCAGGATGGAGGATGGTAGTAGGAGGGTGCGACCATTGATTCATCGATTGCTTTTTTTGTTTACGGATGTGGATTCTATTACGGCGATTGAGCGCGAGAGTCGGAGCGAAGTAAGTGAAATGCCATTAATGTGGATTTATCGTTATACCCGTGGTGGGGATATTCAGCCGATTGGCGAGGAAGAATTTCGACTGTTTAAACTAATAACATCGGGTGATGAGGATAAATGTGAGATTTATCATAAGCGGGGATTTAAAGTTGGAGACAGATTGCGCGTTAAGGGGGGGACATTTGCCGGGTATGAGGGTTATGCACGGCGTATACAGCGTAATAAGCATATTGTAGTTGAGATAGAGGGAATATGTGCTATCGCACTTCCGTTTATTCATCCTGATTTGTTGGAGGTAGTGTCTTCCTGATATGGGATTGTGACAGACAAACTTAATTCCGGTGTGGGTCTGTGAATGTTTAGTATCGGAAAATTTGGGTGATATAAAAAAATAGAGTAATTTTGTGGAGGAAAGCCTTTTCATGGCCCTGTCAAAATAACTGTCGCGTCTGAGCCTATGTATTTAGAGATGATGCGGGCTCCGAATGTGATACAAATAATTGTTAGGTATCATATTTTGGGATCTACAGTATGATTCACCTCCGCTAACCGATATGGTTGCCGGAGGAAGAATGGTATATACATATAGAATTGTGAATTTTGGAGTATGCATATTATGGAAAAGTAAATATATTTAGGATGCACGATAGAATAAAATATTGATAAAGGGTAAAATGAAATGGTTTCAGAGTCCAAGAGTACCATGAATATGAGTTTAAATATCTGAATCGCTATGGGTGAACTTTATAAATATTATAAGGCATTGGAGGATGCATATAATTCCGGCGTACTACATTTTGAGAATAACAGTGACCGTGGACACAATGCGGAGGTGATGCTTTTGATGCTCAGAAAAGCGAATAGAATAGGCATGGTGTGTGGTTCGATGTCAGTGTTTCGCAAGTCATTTTATGAGCATGTGAAGTCAGCATATCCCGATGAAGGAGGAATTCTTGAAGAAAAAATGACAGAGGCGCTTCATCAATTTATATCAGATCCGACCAAGAGTATTACCGTGGTTTTGGAGAATCCGGAAGGTGAGGAATTTGATGGATTCCTGATTCCAAAGGAGGATTTCAGAAGTAAGGCGAGAATGTATGTTTTGAAGTGGGATGAATATATGCCTGAATTGGGTCATTTCTCCTACTCGCAAGAAGATGAGAGGATAGTTAGATTGGAGAATGATAAAGATAGTCATGAGGCGTTAGTGAAGATAGGTAATTGGGAAGAGGAAGAGAAACTTAATCCGGTATTTGATAAAATCTTGAAACAGTCGGAAGTTTATTCAGCATAAGGATAAGAT
>CAMWSV010000204.1 GCA_947177015.1 uncultured Porphyromonadaceae bacterium | reverse complement strand
CCGACTCTGCCTTCTATAATAACAAGGATCTTGAGGTGAGTGTAGATCTGCCGCGTCAGTGGGGCATTGATGCTTTTAATGCTTATCGTAAGAATCCGGAGATGTTTCAGTGGCCTGCTACTTTCTGCAAGGATTTCCCCGGACTTTACGTCACTCAGTCATTTGGCCGAGGTGCAATGGCAAATGTGTCCTCGTCCAAAGTAATGGTATATTACCATTATTTTATCGAACGTACTGTGGTGGAGAATGAAGTATCGGTAAAAAAAGTGGTGACGATGAAGGATTCCGTGACTCTATTTACCTCGGCTCCGGAAGTATTGTCATCAACTATCTTCAAATATACTGAATCAGATTATATCCGCTCGTTAGTCTCAGCCGGTAAGAAATTGGTGGTGGCACCGCTCGGATATAATCTCGAAATAGAGTTCCCGGCGCAGGCTCTGCTCGACAGTTACAACAAGTCAGACCATACCCTCTCGGTGATCAATAACCTTACTCTCAATATTCCTGCTTCTCCCGTGGTTAACTCCTACGGACTTGTACCTCCCTCTAATCTGCTTCTCATCAAGAAGAGTGAGAAAGAAAAATTCTTTGCTAATGGCGAGGTACCCGATAACAAATCTTCTTTTATGGGCACTTACAGTTCCGACAGAGGAAGATATGAATTCTCTTCAATGCGCGAATACCTTGTGAATCTGGTTACCAACGGTGGTAAGGTCACAGAAGAAGATATCCTCTTTGAACTCGTGCCGGTATCTATGCAGACAGAAACCGTCACCAACTCCGATGGCTCCAAAACAACTTACATAACTTCTGTGACACCTTTCATCTTGACTCCCGCCATGGCTGAACTTTTCACCGACAGAGTCCGGATCGTATTCACATATACCCACCAGATGGTGAAATAAAAAATTATAATACTACATAATAAATCTAACCATGCAGATCATAGATGGCAAACTCATGGCAGCCCGACTCAAAGAGGAGATTGCCACTGAAGTAAAGACTATGGCGGATGCCGGCGAGCGTCCTCCTCACTTAGTTGCTGTGATTGTGGGCCACGACGGAGGTTCCGAGGCTTACGTGGCTAATAAGGAAAAGAATTGTCAGGCAGTTGGATTCAAATCCACAAATCTACGCTTTGACGAATCTATTACTGAAGAGGAACTCCTTGCAGAAATCAAGAAGTTGAATGAGGATGACAATGTTGACGGCATCATCATCCAACTCCCTCTGCCCCGCCACATAGATGCGCAGAAAGTGAATGAGGCTCTCGATTATCATAAGGATGTAGATGGTTTTCATCCTATCAACGTAGGCAGGATGTCGCTCGGTCTCCCCTCTTTCCGTCCCGCCACTCCCTCCGGTATTATTGAACTCCTGCGTCGATATGAGATTCCCACAAAAGGCAAACATGTTGTAGTGCTCGGCAGAAGCAATATCGTAGGAAAACCCATTGCCACAATGCTCATGCAAAAAGCCTATCCCGGCGATTGTACAGTCACTGTTTGCCATTCTGCTTCCCCCGATATCAAAGAGCAATGTCTCAAGGCAGATATTATCGTTTCGGCACTTGGTGTGCCCGGCTTCGTAAAGAAAGATATGGTGAAGCCCGGAGCGATAGTAATAGATGTAGGCACAACTCGCGTTGCAGATCCCACACGTAAAAGCGGTTCACGCCTTGCAGGTGATGTTGACTTTGAAGAGGTATCACCTCTCTGCGAATGGATCACTCCGGTGCCCGGAGGGGTAGGTCCGATGACCAACTGCATTCTCATGAAGAACACCCTTGCAGCCCGAAAGCGCCAGTTTCCTCAATAATCAGTTTTCTTGAAATAAGAATATTCCCCAATAAAGAAAGAGTCCGGCAACCAATCCCGAACTCTTTCTTTTTATACAATATATTTAAACTTTTGCTGTATATTTGCAATTTTACTGTATATTTGTAATTACTCTATATGTTGTAATTTAAAAATATAACTCTACATACTTAATTCCCGGATAGACCTGGAATTCGATAAATCTCACGTTCAATCAAACTCGTTTTCAAAATTATTAATAATATTTGGCGTATAAGTATGAATTTACATGTCGAAGCAATGTGTAATTGTTATGATGCAATGTGTAATTGTTATAAAGAGGGGACTTTGACATTGTGCTCGTTGAAGACCTTGCGCGCGTTGTGCTCAAACATTTTCCAATGTTGCTGCTGCGCTAATGGAATTTTGTCAGAGTATGCCGAGGGATACACCTTAAAGTTGGTTCCTTTTCCGATAGGCTTGGCACTGAAGAACACATCGTAGGCAGCATTCTTAAATACCGGACGACCGCTTTCGTCGCGCTCCACCCTGACTTTTACTAAGGCTCCGCCACGAGTATCGGTAGTCTTCATATTTGAAATCAGATTCCCTAATGAATATACCACCAATACATCTTTATTCTCCTTTTCATTTCTCACAACCTTCATAGGTTGAATTACATGCGGGTGACTCCCTATAATCAGATCCACCCCTTGACCGACAAGAAAGTCTGCTAAATCGCGTTGCGACTGATTCTCTATAAGCACATATTCTATGCCCCAGTGCATAGTGACACATATCATTTCGGCACCTGCTTTGCGAGTTGCCTCAATCTCTTTTTTAAGCGTATCGCGATCAATGAGTGCAACTTCCATACCTTCCCTGGGTGTGATACCGTTAGTGCCGTATGTATAGTTAAGAAAACCGATTTTGATTCCATTGATATCCTTTATGAATACAGCCGTTGTGTCGCGTGCTTCCTTGCTGTAGAATGTGCCAATATGATCCACTCCGATTTTATCGAGAGCCTGCAGAGTTCGGCGCGCTGCTTTATCACCACTATCGAGACAGTGATTGTTGGCAGTCAGGAAGAGGTCGAAGCCTGCATCTCTCAATGCCTCGGCATAAGAATCCGGAGCAGAAAAACAAGGATACCCACTATATCGCGGACCGCCACCTAAAGGCACTTCCAGATTTACCACGGCATAATCAGCCGCCGTCACTATAGGAGCCAACAGAGTGAAGCAATCGGAATAATCGTAATATTTATTGTCACCTTCTATCAGAGCCTGATCGAGTTGACCCTGATGCTGCATGGCATCACCCACAAATATGAGGTCTGCTCCTACAGGTTCACCAGCACTCGCATTGGCACCAACAATAAAATTAAGGAGAGAGAAGAGAAGCACTAATCCCGGATTCATGATCCTATTAAGTTTGTTATTAATTCCAATCTGGTTTGCTAATAATTTCTAAAGATTTCAGCAATATCGTAAGATTACAGCATTTGACCATTTTGCCGACTGCCGCTCTGCTTTATACTGCCTTCTTATTTCATTCGCACTAACGAAAGGCCGATTTCCAATTTAGTAGTTTTCTCGAGATATGCTGGAAGTTGAGCGAGGACAGCCTCCACGTCGCCATCAGGAATCTGCGGAAGGTGGATAGAGTGCAGGTATTCCTTGAG
>CAMWSV010000203.1 GCA_947177015.1 uncultured Porphyromonadaceae bacterium | reverse complement strand
AAATTAATTAATAAATAAGATTGTAAAGAAATAGCAGATATGCAAGCGATAATATTGGCCGCCGGTATGGGTCGGCGTCTGGGAGAGTTCACCGCAGACAATACAAAATGTATGTTAGAGGTGAACGGAGTAAGATTGATTGATCGAATGCTTCACCAATTAAGGGAATTGAATCTTGATCGGATTGTTATTGTTGTAGGATATGAGGGTGATAAACTTAAGAGTTATATTCTTGATAATTATCCGGGATGGCCGATAGTATTTGTTGAGAATAAAGTATATGACAAGACCAACAATATTTATTCGCTCTGGCTTGCGAAGGATTTTATGTCTGAGCAAGAAACCTTGTTGCTTGAGTCGGATTTGATTTTTGAGGATGCGGTGTTGAAGGCAGTCGTAGAGAGTAAGTATCGTGATTGCGCTTTGGTTTCTAAATACGAGACATGGATGGATGGCACGATGGTAAAGATCGATGAGGATGACAATATCGTTAATTTCGTGCCAAAGAAGGCTTTTAAGTATAGTGATACCGCAGAATATTATAAGACGGTAAATATTTATAAATTTTCAAGGGAGTTCATCACTAATCATTATCTTCCTTTTCTGGAGGCTTATATAAGAGTTTTGGGAGAAAATGAGTATTATGAACAGGTGCTGAGGGTAATTACCTTGATTGATGGGACGGGTATCAAGGCGTTGCCGATCAGCGGGAAGCATTGGTATGAGATCGATGATGTGCAGGATCTGCGTATCGCGGAGACTATCTTCGCCGAGCCGGAGGAAATGCTGAAGAAATTGCAACAGTCATACGGAGGCTATTGGAGATATCCGGGATTATCGGATTTCTGCTATCTTGTAAATCCATATTTTCCGAAACGCAGGATGATTGAGGAGATGAAGGCTAATTTTGAGCCTTTGCTCAGAGATTATCCCTCCGGAATGAGGGTGAATTCGCTTCTGGCTTCAAAGTATTTCGGGTTGCGTCATGATTACGTTGTGGTTGGCAATGGGGCGGCGGAACTTATCAAGAGCCTGATGGAACTTATTGAAGGAAGGGTCGGTGTTTTGTATCCTACCTTTGAGGAATATCCAAACAGACTTGATTATGAGAGAATCGTGGCATATCATCCTGCTAATGAGGATTTCTCTTATACTGCTGATAATCTGATTGCATTTTATTCGGAGAATCGAGTTGAGAATCTTCTTGTTGTCAATCCGGATAATCCATCAGGTAATTTCATAGATCGTGAGGGATTGGATAAATTGATTCTATGGGCCGGGAATAATGGAGTGAGATTGATAATTGATGAGTCTTTTGTGGATTTTTCCGATGAATCTGCGGAGACAACTCTGCTCCATAATGATATACTTGCATCGGCACCGCATCTGTGTGTGATGAAGTCGATCTCTAAGAGTTATGGTGTGCCCGGACTGAGGTTGGGTGTGTTGGCAAGCAGTGATAAAAATTTGATCCGTAAAATCCGTAAGGATGTCGGAATATGGAATATAAATTCATTTGCCGAGTTCTATATGCAGATTTTCGGCAAATATGAGAAAGATTATGAGATGTCGTGCAAGAGATTCCGGGAAGAAAGAAAAATCTTTGCAGAGGAACTTGCTGAGATTCCTTTCCTGCGAGTAATACCATCTCAGGCTAATTATTTTTTATGTGAAATAACGGAAAGATTCACTTCATATTCCTTGACGTTGCGGCTGCTTGTAGATGATGATATTTTGATAAAGGATTGTGGGCATAAGAAAGGTTTTTCGTGTGAGCGCCAGTACGTGAGAATTGCTATCCGCGACCGACATGATAATCATCAATTATATGAGGCTTTGAAAGCCCTTGTATGAATTGATGGATCCGTGGGGCTTGAAGTATTGATCAGTCATGAATTGATGGAGGGTTGTTGATTATCTGTCGGGCCTTGAATGGAAGTGTAAATAATAAAAAAATCTGATACTGTAGGTATGTCTACATGGTTTTGGAATATTGTGGCGCTTTTTACGCTATGTATATGTATGTCGGGGTTTATCATACCTCAGATATTGCTGATTGCTTTCAGAAAGAAGTTGTTTGATGTGCCTGATGAGAGGAAGATACATACGAGTCTTGTGCCAAGGCTTGGTGGAATTGCGTTTACGCCGGTGGCGTTTTTTGCAATTTTCCTGGTGCTTGGTGTGAACCTGGCATTGGGCAACGGGTCTGTATTGGCAGAGGCGAGCACGGAATTGTGTCCTTTGCTGTTCGGGTTGTGCGGGATGCTGGTAATGTTTCTGGTGGGGATTGCAGATGATCTTGTCGGAGTGCGGTATGTGGCGAAATTTGTGGCGCAGATTTTTTGTGCTTGTCTGCTCATAGGGGGTGGTATTTGGTTTAATGATTTTCATGGAGTATTGGGCTTGGGGTCAGTGCCGGCGTGGATAGGATATCCGTTTACAGTGCTGATGATTGTGTTTATTATAAATGCGGTGAATCTGATTGATGGTATTGACGGATTAGCATCAGGATTGAGCGGGATCGCATGTCTGATTTACGCTGTGATTTTTTATATTGAAGGGGTGTATTTTTATGCTATGCTGGCAGTGGCTACGTTGGGGGTTTTATTACCGTTTTTCTATTTTAATGTGTTTGGGGATCCTGCGAAGCGGAAGAAGATTTTTATGGGTGATACGGGGAGTCTGACTATCGGTATAGTGCTGTCGATGCTCAGTCTGAGGGTTAATATGATAGGAGGAGAAGGATTTGTGGATGGATGGAATCCGTTAGTTGCGGCGTTTATGCCGCTGTTTGTGCCGTGCGGGGATGTGGTGCGCGTGTATCTGTATAGGGTGCGGAATGGGCGTAATCCTTTTTTACCGGATAAGAATCATATACATCATAAGTTGTTGGCGTATGGTATGTCGCAACGATGGGCAATGGTGTCGTTGATAGTAGGAACGTTTGTGTTGGTAGGAGTTAATATAATTTTATCGGGTGTGGTGAATGTGAATTTGCTGCTGATGGCAGATGCCGGGTTGTGGGTCGGACTTAATATATGGCTATCGCATAAGGTGGCTTCGCACAGGTGATGGATGGATCGGGGATGGCTAATGGAATGGCTGGGATACTTTAAGCATTGAAGGTATGAAGTTAGATAATATTGCTTTCTATAATTATCGGTGTTTTGCTGATTTTAAGATTGAGTTTGCTCCGGAGGTAAATGTGCTTATCGGAAAGAATGGTGCCGGTAAGACTTCGGCTGTGAAGGGAATTGTGAAGGCATTGAGGGATTGCTTCCCGCGGCTTCAGTTTATCATGACTACACATTCACCGTTGGTGATTTCAAATCTGCCTACTCAGAGTGGTGCTAATCGTCTGATATCAATGCCTACGAATCATTCGGAGCCCATATATCTAAAGTCGGCTTTCGGATTGGATTACGATTCGAGTGTGGAGAGTATAATGGGTGTTCGTCTGCGTACAGGCGAACTGAATGCACTGGTGGAAAGTTATTG
>CAMWSV010000202.1 GCA_947177015.1 uncultured Porphyromonadaceae bacterium | reverse complement strand
AATCAGTAATGTATTTCAATATATGCGAGTGATAAGGAATAAATATATACCATTTAAAGGATTTATTGCTATTAATCTTTTTGGGGTGCTTTATGTGCGTGGGAATGCTCATCTCTCCGATGAGATACTGCGCCACGAGTACATCCACACCCTTCAGATGAAGGAATTGGGGTATCTTTTCTTCTATATCATATACATAATGGAATGGATCGTACGTTTGTTTATGCACGGGAATGCCTATAGAAATATCTCGTTTGAGCGTGAGGCTTACAAATTTCAAAGTATACCGGATTACGTCACTCATCGTCCAAAATTTGGTCAATGGAAAAAGAAAGGAGGATTCAGGTTTATATACGATGAAGCAGATAAATGTATATGAAATTATATATGAAATAAATAAGGCGCTGTTGGAATATCAACGCCTCATTTTATATGGAATAAATGGCTTTTAATTGTAAGTATTAATGTTGAAACTGATCGCAATCGCTGCATGGAGTAGTTTCAAATTCTATCGTTGGATGAGCGATTGAATTTTTGAGCGCTATCCGGCGTATCTGCTTTTTCACACTATCTTCATTTTCGCGGGAGTCAATAACTACATGGAGGGTCATTGCGTTGAGTGTGGTGCTGATTGCCCAGACATGTATATGGTGAATGGATTTGACATTTTCGAGATCAGTGATCTGATCCATAAGTTTGTAGATATCAATCTCTTCGGGCACAGCATCTATAGCGAGGCAGAGAGTCTCTTTAAGCATCTGCCAAGTGGAAATCAATATTAGAAGTGCGATACAAAGCGAGACGATAGGGTCAATCATCACCCACCCAGTAAAGGTGATTATTATACCTGAAATCACTACTCCAACTGATACAAGTGTATCGGCTGCCATGTGCAGGAATGCTCCTCTGATGTTGAGATCCTCCTTCTGATCCTTCATGAGCAACCATGCTGTAATTCCATTGACTATGATTCCTACACCAGAAGTCCAACTCACAATGCTTCCATCAATATGCTCAGGATGAGAGAATTTATGGATACTCTCGATAATTATAATTCCTACAGCCACCAAGAGAATTATCGCATTTAATAAGGAAATGAGGATTGTGGCTTTCTGATAACCGTAGGTAAATTTGCGGTTGGCAGCAGCCAATGTAAGTTTTAGACCTACCAATGTGAGAAGCAGACTGAAAACGTCGCTCAAATTGTGACCGGCATCGGAAACGAGTCCCATTGAATTACTATATATACCCATTCCACCCTCAATTAATACATATACCAGATTCAGAACAATTCCCCAGATAAGCACTTTGCTTACTCTTGAGAAATTGTGGTGATGATGGTGGTGCCCATGATGGTGTTCGTGATAATAGGGTTCATTATGATTACCGCAGATGGGTTCATGATGATGTTTATTTACCGGAGCACAATCTGTATGTTCCCCTGCCTGATTATACTGTTTATTTTTCATATCGGTAGATTTTATAATTATCGTAGTAAAGATTTCAAACTCCCATTGTGTTAAGGGTGTAAGGCAAAATTCACATTTGATTAAATAACGTGATATATTTTGAGATGTTGGATAATGTGGGTATCTTTGCAACCGGGTTGCAGATGAAGAACCTGCTGTAACGTTAACTGGAAATGAAGATAATAATCGCAATCGATTCCTTCAAGGGCTCACTAAATAGTAAGGAAGCCGGAGAAGCGTTCGCATCCGGAATCAGGAAAGTGATGAAAGATGCAGAACTTAAGGTTTTTCAACTATCAGATGGTGGCGAGGGTATGATAGGCTCTCTTTGTGAGTCACTGCCACTCGAAATAATCACTATTCCGGCGTATGGACCTTTAGGTGAGGATATCAAAGCCGAGGTAGGGAGCATAGGCGATACTCTGATAATAGAAAGTGCAAAAGTATGCGGATTGAATCTTATACCTGAAAATCTACGAAATCCAATGTATACGGATAGTGGAGGACTCGGTGTATTAATCCGATATGGCGTATCGCATGGATATAAACGCATTATAATAGGATTGGGGGGAAGCGGAGTCAACGACGGAGGAATTGGGATGATGAGAGAATTAGGTTGCCGATTTCTTGATGCCAGGGGAAGTGAGATTGCAAGGGGAGGAGGATTTGCAAAAGATATTGTTGGTCTCGACACTTCTGCGATTATCGATATTCCTTCGGACTGTAGGATTATAATTGCGAGCGATGTGGATAATCCTCTGTATGGTGAAAATGGTGCAAGTGCGGTATTCGGTCCGCAGAAAGGTGCTACACCTCAGATGGTAAGCGATCTCGATAGAGGATTACGCAATTTCGCAGAGGTGACAAGACGCCATCTCGGGATGGATTTATCTCAAACCCCCGGATGCGGAGCGGCCGGAGGTATAGGTTATTCCTTGATTACATTTCTTAAAGGGGAGATTCAATCCGGGATTGAAACGATACTTGAAATAATGCGATTTGATAAAAAGATTGAGGGGGCGGAAATTGTAGTCACAGGTGAAGGGTATCTGGACTCGCAGACTCTTATGGGGAAGGCTCCTTACGGAGTGATGAGCCATTCCCGCAAGCAGGGAATTCCGGTAGTCGCTATCGGAGGTGGTATTGCTCCGCATATTTCAGACGAAATGATAAGGGCCGGATTTACTGCTGTTTTTCCGATTGTATCTGCACCGATGTCCCTCGCTCAGGCTATGAATCCCGAAGTCACGAAAGAAAATATAAGTCGCACTGCAGAAATGTTGATAAGAATGGCTTGCATAGAATGAGGGGGATTAGATTGATTTACTGATAGAAATGTAATATATTAAAATAAAGATAACAGAAATAGAAATTTGAAGAATTTCTATTTCTGTTAATTGAAAAGGAAATATCCTGGTCCCGGACAGGCTCAGAACACTAATCCAATCTCTTGATTATTCGTGCAGGATTCCCTCCAATAACTACATTTGATGGGATGTCTTTAGTGACCACGGCACCCGCGCCGACTACAACGTTATCTCCGATAGTGACGCCCGGAAGAATGGTGGCTGATCCACCGATCCATACGTTATCTCCTATGTTTACAGGTTCAGCCCATTCCAATGCTTTATTACGATTTTCAGCATCCAAAGGATGGCAGGCAGTGTAAATGCTTACGTTAGGACCAATAAAGCAATTATCACCTATGCGAACTTCTGCCTCATCAAGAATTGTAAGATTGAAATTTGCAAAGAAATTTTCACCAAGAAATATATTGCAACCGTAATCGCATCTGAATGGCTGATTAAAATGAAACTGACTGCCATGAGAGCCGAGAATGTCGCTCAACAGATGTTGCATCTCTTTCTTATTGCTTGGACGCAGATTATTAAATTCCCACAATTTCTCGCGGGTATTTTCAAGTCTGCTGATCAAGTCGGGGTGAGAAGCATCATAAATATCGCCACTCATCATCTGTTGCCAGATATCAATTTCTTCGTTATTATCTTTTCTACATTCTTCCATAATATAAATAT
>CAMWSV010000201.1 GCA_947177015.1 uncultured Porphyromonadaceae bacterium | reverse complement strand
CGGGTGTCTGAGAATCCCCGGCCACTCCCGGCCCCGGGGGGGCCCCGGCCGGCCGGAGGGCAGAGGGCGGGGGGAGATTTCGACACGGATACGGTCAAAAAGATTTGCGGCGATGAATTCGTTGAGGGTCACGGTTCCACCTTCTACGAGTAGAGAATTGATTTTTTCCTCCTTATATATTCTATACAGGAAATCGGGTAGCGACTCATCCGGCAGTCGGAGAATAGGGTTCTGCCTGAGGAGGTGAGAGTCAGCGGGGAGGCGCTGCGATTGACGGCTTGCGGGACGCGGTGAGCGACCGGGCCATAAGCGTGTGTCAAGGCGCGGATTATCGGCGATGACGGTGTTGACTCCCACCAGGATCGCATTGGATGATGCTCGGAGACGATGCACATCAATCATGCTCAACGGAGTGGAGAAGATGGCGCGGGGTAAACCGGATGTGGGAGCGATGAAACCGTCGGCAGACTGAGCCCATTTCAGGGTGACGTAGGGGCGCCGGAGGGTATGGGCGGTAAGGAAATGCGGATTGAGTGCCTTGCACTCCTCTTCGAGCAGCCCTGCTGCTACCTCAATTCCTGCGTCGCGAAGCATCCTGATACCTCTGCCGGAGACTTCGGGAAACGGATCGAGTGAGCCGACAACGACGCGGCGCACTTGATTATCTATGAGGAGTTTTGCGCAGGGTGGTGTCTTGCCGTAGTGGGAACAGGGTTCGAGGGTGACGTAGATGGTGGCTTCGGGAATGAGGTGGCGGTCGGAATCCTTGACGGAAGCCATCGCGTTTACTTCAGCGTGCCCTTCGCCGTATTTACGGTGCCAGCCTTCGCCGATGATTCTGCCATCGGGAGTGGCGATAACGGCTCCTACCAAGGGGTTGGTGTGAGTGAACCCTTCGCCGTAGCGTGCCAATTGTATGGCGCGGCGCATCATTCGATAGTCGAGATCGGAGAAATGTTTGGAATCCATATTTGAATCCGTTTTAATTATATTTTAAGAGGATGAGCCCGAGGGCTCATCCTCTTTATCAGAGAAATTATATTTCAGATCGGATACTTCGGGCTCGCGCCCTCAGCATGGGGGAAAGGCTGCGGGCTTTCCATAAGGTGATTGAAACCTTTCCGGGGATTGCACTTCAATTATGGCTCGGCATTACTCGAAACCGCGGAGACGAAGGAGAGCCTTGGCATCGGGCTGGTGACCGCGGAATCTTTCGAAGAGGATGAGAGCGTCTTCCGTGTCGCCGCTTTCGAGGATATTCTTCTTATATGAAGCGGCTGTCTCGGGATTGAATACGCCGTTCTGTTCGAAGAGTTCCCAGGCATCGGCTTCGAGCACCTGACTCCAGAGGTATGTGTAGTAGCCGGAAGCATAGCCATCGTCGCCGAAGATATGCTTGAAATATGGTGAGCGGTAGCGGAAAGTGATTTCTTCCGGCATGCCGATTTTATCGGAAACGCTCTTTTCAAATGCGATTACGTCGATGTTGTCGCCACTCTGTTTACCCCATTCGAGGTCGAGGAGTGCTGCGCCTGCCAATTCAGTAGTCACGAAGCCCTGGTTGAACTTGGAAGAAGCATCGAGTTTACGGATGAGTGAATCGGGAATTACTTCGCCGGTCTTGTAGTGTACTGCATATTCCTTGAGGAGTTCGGGAGTGAAGGCGAAGTGTTCGTTCATCTGCGAAGACATTTCCACATAGTCGCGGTCAACGTTAGTGCCGGCAAGGCTCTTGTAGGGGGCTTTGGTGAGCATTCCCTGGAGAGCGTGACCGAATTCGTGGAATGTGGTCTCCACTTCATCGAGAGTAAGGAGAGCGGGGGTGTCGCCCGAGGGACGTGTGAAGTTGCCTACGTTGTAGACGATGGGGCGCTTCATGACGCCGCCGTCGTATTCACCGGCACTCTGGATCTGCTCCATCCAAGCGCCCTGGCGCTTGGATGCGCGGGGGAAGAAGTCGGTCATGAATACGGAGATGTGTTCGCCTGTGTTGGCGTCCTGAACGTCATAAACGGTGACTTCATCCATATATTTGGGAGCATCGGGGATTTCGACCATCTTGATGCCGTAGAGTTTTTCGGCTGCGCCGAAGAGACCCTTGAGCACGTTATCGAGCGAGAAGTAGGGACGTACTTCAGTTTCATCGAGGTCGAATTTCTGCTTTTTCACCTTCTCGGCATAGTAGTAATAATCCCAGGGAGCGATCTTGAAGTTGCCACCCTCGGTGTCGACGATAGCCTGCATGTCGGCTACTTCCTCGCGTGCGCGTGCCACGGCGGGAGTGAACACTTGCATGAGGAGATCCTCGGCGGCTTCGGGAGTCTTTGCCATCACGCGCGAAGTCATCATCTGCGCGAAATTGTCGAAGCCCATGAGTTTTGCTTTCTTATCGCGGAGGGCGACGATCTGTTGGATAACGGGGAGGTTGTTGTAGTCGCCTGAAGAAGCGAGGTTGATGTAGCCTTCATAGATAGCCTTACGGAGGTCGCGGTTATCGGCATACTGAAGCACGGGGAGTCGGCTGGGAGCGTGGAGGGTAAACACGTAGCCGTCGAGGCCGCGGGTCTTGGCTTCTTCGCGTGCTACTCCGAGAGAGGATTCGGGGAGACCGGCTACAGCATCTTCGCCAACGTTAACGAAGAAATCGTTGGTGGCGGCGAGTAGGTTTTTGTTGAATTTCACGAAGAGACGTGAAAGTTCGTTGGAGATATCTACGAGTTCCTTCTTCTTATCGGGAGAGAGGGCAGCGCCTCGTTCGGCAAACTGACGATAGTATTTCTCTACGAGACGTTTCTGAACGGGAGTCATGTTCTGCTCATTGCGATGGTCGTAGACGTACTGTATTTTTTTGAAGAGTTCGTCGTTGAGATATACCATGTTGGAGGCCTCGTTTACGAGAGGCATGGCTTCGTCGGCGATAGCGGAGAGTTCGGGAGTGGAGAGGGCGTTATCGTAGGTGAAGTATGCGGAGACAACTCTTTCGAGGATGGGGGAGATATCTTCGAGGGGGAGGATGGTATTGTCGAAATCGGGGGTAGCACGATTCTTGATGATGGTCTGCAGGCGCTGTTCCTGTTCTTTAAGTCCGGCTTTCATTGCGGGGATGAAATCGGAGGTGCGGATCCGGGAATAGGGAGCAATCTCAAAGATCGTGTTGTAGGGTGTCAGAAACGGATTTTCGTGATTCATGTTGTCATTGTTGGAGATGGAGGCGGCGCTCGCGCATAGGGATGCTCCTATGGTGAGGGCTGCTGCCATTGATAATGCAAGTGTCTTCACAATTATTATATTTAGGGTTAGTAATAAAATTCTTTAAGGCTTAAGGACCGGAGGAGGAATTTCTCGGAACTCTGAACTAAAGTTCAGGCGCAGACCCGGGGGCTGCCGGGAGGAGGGAGGCTTTGGATTTGCGAATTTAATAAAAAATGGTAGAAAGTGAAAATAATTGAGAATAAAAGAGATATTTATTTTGGAGAAATAGGATGGGGCGAGGAGGGGGAATATGAT
>CAMWSV010000200.1 GCA_947177015.1 uncultured Porphyromonadaceae bacterium | reverse complement strand
AGGTGGCGGCAGCCGCCGGATTGCCCGAAGTGGCTCTCTCGGAAGAGGACACTGCTTCGCTCCGCGATTCAATCTCCCGACTCGCCCGGGCCTCAGAGCAACTCTCGCAGATGGCTGAACTCACCTCCGCAACTCAGGATTATCTCGCACAACTCTCCGGCATCGCCGAACAGATGACCCAACTCCGCGAGACCACCCATTCGCTCAACGAAGTATCATCCGTGCTGCTCAATTCTTATCAGGCTATCACTCAGAATTCAGATTCCATCTCTAAATCCGCCGAGGGATACGTGGACCGCATGGAAGACCTCAACCGCAACATCGGAGGCCTCAACACCATCTACGAAATCCAACTCAAATCCATATCATCGCAACTCGAGTCTATCGACCGTGTCAACCGCGGCTTGAAGGATATCCGGGATATGTATGAGAAATCGGCTGCCGAAAGCGCCCACTACTGCGAGGAGACCGAAAAGATGGCACGCTACATGAAGCAACTCAACAGCGTCTACGAAAAGATGATCACTGCAATGACCATCAATATGTATAACCCCATGATGAACGGTGGCGCAGCCGCCGGCAACGCTCCCGCAAATCCCTTCGCTCAGGCTGAAGAGAAAGATTCATAACTCCTAATAACCCCCACAAAGTAAAGAAACATGGCAGGTGGTAAAATGTCGCCCCGTCAGAGGATGATTAACCTTATGTATATCGTGCTGACGGCTATGCTCGCGCTCAACGTCAGCAGCGACGTCCTCAACGGCTTCAGTCAGGTGCAGGATGGTCTACATCGCACCAACCTGAACATGTCGGCAAAAAACGATATACAATTCAAATATCTCTCCGACCTCTACGCCAAGAACCCCGTCAAGGCAGGTCCGTGGTATGAGAAAGGTTCCGAACTCCATAAGCGTTCCACTGATCTCTATCTCGCCATCGATTCGCTGAAGTTGCTCATCGCGCAGAAAGCCGATGGCCCGAAGGGTGATTATACCAATATTAAAAACCTCGACGATCTTGAGGCGGCTTCCGTGACAATGCTCAATCCCGCCACATTACGCGGTAAGAAACTCCGCGAGACGGTGGATGCCTACCGTTCTTACGTGGCGCCCCTCATCTCTGACTCCGTGAAGCGGGCGGCTGTGCTCGATATGCTCTCCACTAACGTTACTCCCCCTCCGGGCACCGTGGGTCCTATCGAGTGGGAACAGAAAATGTTTGACAATATGCCCGCTATCGCCGCCGTCACTCTCCTCACCAAGTTGCAGAATGATATCCGCCAGGCTGAGTCGGAGGCGCTCACAAACCTCATCACTAACGTCGACATCGGCGATATTCGCGTAAATGAACTCAATGCCTTCGTGATTCCCAATTCCAATATGATCATGCGCGGTGGCAAGTATTCCGCAAATATCGTATTGGCGGCTATCGACACCACCATGCGCCCCTCCATCTATGTGGGCGGCAGCAAACTTAATTCTTCCAACGGGCTGTATGAATTCACTGCCAACTCTATCGGCAAGCACGAATTCTCAGGATATATAGAAGTGCTTAAGGGTGACGGCTCCATCGACCGCCGCCCCTTCAAATCGGCTTACACCGTGATCGAACCGATGGCAACCATCTCCCCGACGATGATGAATGTGCTATACGCCGGTATCGATAACCCGATTTCGATCAGTGTGCCCGGTGTGCCTATGAGCAGCATCAACGCTTCCATCTCCGGAGGCACCCTCACCCGCAACGGCGACTCCTGGACAGCACGCGTAAGCCAGGTAGGCTCGGAAGTGGAAATCTCAGTCACCGCCGAACTCGACGGCAGGTCGCAAGGCGTGGGCTCCATGAAATTTAAAGTAAGAAAACTCCCCGATCCCACCGCCTATATATCCCTTAAGGATGCCTCGGGCAATGCCGTGCACTATAAAGGAACGCCGAAGCGCATCTCGAAAGCCCAACTTATGTCGGCTTCCGGACTCGGCGCATCCGTCGACGATGGCATCATCAACGTCACTTACTCCGTGGTGAGTTTCTCCACCGTATTCTACGACTCGATGGGCAACGCCATACCCGAAGTGAGTGCCGGAGCATCTTTCTCCGAACGCCAGAAAGAACAGTTCAAGCGTCTTAAGGCAGGTAAGTCTTTCTTTATCTCTAACATTAAAGCCAAAGGGCCCGATGGTATCACCCGCGACATATCTCCGATGGAGGTGGCCCTTAACTAAAAAATTATACGCAGTCTCATGAAGTTGACTAAAAAAATATTTTCGTTGGTAATCCTCGGTATGATTGCCGCGGGAGCACTGGCTCAGGTGGAGTCGGGTGGCGGAGTGCGCCGTCGCAGCGAACGCGATAAAAAGAATAACGCTTCCGCCACTGCCTCGGCTCAGGGGGGCGTCCGGATCACTCCCCGTATGCAGGATTTCTTTGAGGCTAAGTCTCCTCACGACGCCGACCTTGAGTTCATCCGCCGCATCTACCGCCGCATCGACCTCACCAAGGATGCCAATACACCGCTTTACTTCCCAGAAGACGTGATCGACGGGCAGGAAAACCTCTTCCGAATCATCATGAAGGTGGTGGCTAACGGCACCGTGCCCGCATACGAATACCTCGACGGCAGAGAAATCTTCACCGACCAATACAAACTCAACGTCCCCGAGATGCTCGATCGCTTCGATATATATTACAAGCAGGAGGGCTCGGGCAAGAACAGTTCGGTCACTATCGAGGAGGCTGACGTGCCCACAGGCCAGGTGCTCAACTACTACATCCTCGAAAAGTGGGAGTTTGACCGCCGCTCGAATCAGATGAAGACCCGCGTCGAAGCCATCTGCCCCGTACTCAACAAAATCAGCGATTTCGGCGGCGATACCCGATACCCGATGTTCTGGGTAAAGTTTGACGCACTACGTCCCTTCCTCGCCAACCAGTATATCTTCCTCACCGACGACAATAACCTCCCCACATATTCGCTCGATGATTACTTCAATCTCGGCATGTATGACGGCGAGATATACAAGACACAGAATCTGCGTAACCTGTCGATGAATCAGATGTTTCCCGACGAAGAGGACCTCAAGCACGCTCAAGACAGCATCGACCGCCGCCTGCGTGAATACGGAAAGCATCTCTGGGTGCCCACCCGCGAGGAATATCTGGCTCAGAAAGAGAAGGAAGCGGCTGCCGCTCAGGGTAAACTTACCGACTCCAACGGCGAACCCATCCTCAACGTAGTCGACGAAGGTCAGGTTGTAGAGGAGAAGCGTACCGCAACAGCCAAAAAGCGCACCACAACCAAGAAAAAACGCGCCGCTCAGAAATCATCGTCTTCCTCTTCCGGTTCGCAAGCCAACAGCAACGCCTCCAAATCTGTGAGACGCCGCAAAAAATAAGATTTAAGCCGGTCTGATTATGGAAATTGTCAGTCCGGCTTTTTTATTTTCCCCCTCTCTTCCACCCCTAATATCTAATCTCTAATCTCTAATCTCTAATAACTAACCGCCAATG
>CAMWSV010000199.1 GCA_947177015.1 uncultured Porphyromonadaceae bacterium | reverse complement strand
TAATCATCTTCCGGCTGATATTCAAGAATGTCAGCCGGCTGGCAATCGAGTACCTGGCAGATACTCTCCAATGTAGAGAAGCGTATCGCCTTTGCCTTCCCGGTCTTGAGAATGGAGAGGTTTGACGGGGTGATTCCCATTTTATCTGACAATTCACCCAGGCTAATCTTGCGTTTAGCCATCATCACATCTAAATTTACTATTATAGGCATGTGGCAGGGTGATTTGTTAGATTGTAAGTTCCTGGTCTTCTTTTATCTGGATCCCGTATGACCATATCTGGGCGAAGAGAAACCCGAGGGTGGCCATTATCAGTAGATTCCAGGAGAAGTCCCATGTGGATGAGAGGTTATAGCCCGAAGTAGTCAATTCATAGATAGAGAATATTTTGCTCTTGCATAACCCTTCGCAAATCTGTATAAGGGCGATAATGAGCAGGAAGGTCGATACCTGACGGAGATATTTCACATTCCGACTGACGAAAATCTGCTCCTTCGATACATTAATGATAAATCGGATCAATTTCCAGATAATCAATATTATCAGCACCAACTGCAGAGGTGCGAGCACTACAAACACCCATTTCATCCAGTCCGGAATCCTATCGGAGGGCGCCATCAGTATCACATCATTGATGATATAGGGAATTTTTCTGCCATCGGAAAAGGCTATTGAATCCTGCGGATTAAGGAGCACCTTTGTAGATGGTTGGAACTGAACATGAATAGGTGTGAAGCGATCGTCATTGCCGTGGGATTCTTTTGCGGGTGCAGTGACAGATATGCTGGCTTCGGAATCCGGTTGTGCGGGAATCACCTTAGCCTTCTTCTCATTATTTTTATTTGCGATTGCAGATTGGAATGTGTCGATAGACAGGCTGATGATACGCTGCGTAGGCATCAGAATGCTGAGCAACAGCACCCCGATCACAACTAACGACAAGAGATATATAGAGGTCTTTTTCATATCTGCAGGGAATTAGCATAATCCGGCACAAACTGACTGATTACAGTCTGTTGACACTACTTCCTTGCAAATTTAACAAAAAATCCAATTATTGCAAAAAAATATTTTCGATTACTTGACTTCGACCTTTAGAGAAGTACTTGATATCGCTGGGTATCGATTAAAAAAGAGGTACGTGACTTCACTTAATCAGATTGCGTAGCGTGGAGAGTTTGTGTTCGGTTTCTTCCCATTCTTTCTCGGGATTGGAACGCAAGGTTATCCCACCGCCGGCATAGAGTATAATCTTATTCCCGGGGGTATAGAGGCGACCGCTTCTTAAATTTGCAAATGAATAAAAATCATCAGTAGGTAAGGTATAGCCGATTACTCCACCATAGCATTGGCGGGTACATTTTTTACTATCACCGACATTGGAATTTTTCTCCTTGCAATCTCTCCCTTCAGGCATATTACTCTCCATTTCTCTCTGAAACAGAGTGATATTCTCATACCGGTTTATGAATTCAATCGATTCACTGCGCGGGAAACCGCTCAGCGCCGGAGTAGGGGATAATCGGGAGATGAGTCCGAATCCGGTGTCTTTATCAGCAGAGGCTCTGATATCAGTGGCAAGATGTTCTACAGGACCTGCATTCAGAGTGTAGGGTCCATACAGTTCGGAAGTCAGTCCGGCGTTTCTGAGAGTTCGGGTTATGAAGTCGGTGACTATTCCCTGTTCCTCACGGTTTTTTTCGTCCCAATCCGCCGATTCCTCATCTGCCCAGCGTGTACCGGCCATTGAGAGTGTATGGAGGGTATCGTCATGCCAACTTAGCAATGTTTCAGGTGAGGCTCCAATCCATGTGCCGTGGGTAGCGGTAGAAAACAGGAATACAAAGGCGGCAGGGTATCTGGCGCATAATTCATCAAATAGTGTGGCGGGGCTCTTTCTTAAATCATCTATCATGATTCGCGCCGCGATAATTTTGGTATGCTCCACACCCTGATGCTGCCAATCCTTCATCTGCTTCTGAATCAGAGCGATGTGTGCGATATGATCCTCTCGTAAAGTGGAAGAGTGGGGCAGAGGCATACACTCGGCCGCCAACCTGTCATTCTCCGCTATCCATTTCTCAAAATCGCCTTTGGAGATTTCATTATCATCAGCGGGGATAAACATAAGTTTAGGATTCTCCTCAAATTCTGAAAAGAAGAATCCTTCTCTGCCGGGATGCTGCGAAAGAGTAGTAAGGGTGTCACTGCGTCCCTCGATAATAGTCTCGGATTTCGGAAGTCTGATACGGAATAGATTCATTTCTTTACGTTTCCGATCAGTTCAAAGGGTAGAGCATCGGTGATCTCAACCTCAGTAAATTCTCCTATGGGAAGTTGGCAACCGCGGATTATTACCTCAGGGTCTACTTCAGGAGAATCCCATTGGGTGCGACCGATTGAGTCGTTATTCTCATGGCGCTCAACGAGTACTTTCACTGTTTGCCCGATCATCTCTTCGTTGCGTTCCAGAGCGATTGATTCCTGAAGTTGCATGAGTTGATCGAGTCGCTTTTGTTTCACATCCTCCGGGATACTGTCTTCAAACCTCTTGGCAGCCATTGTATCATCTTCCTCGCAATAGGCGAATGCACCCATGCGTTCAAACCGCTGGGTCTTGACGAATTCAAGCAGTTCCTCAAATTCTTTTTCACCCTCGCCGGGAAATCCGGTCATCAGTGTGGTACGGATCTTAATTCCCGGCACACGGCTGCGGATTTCGCTGAGGAGTTTCAGTGTTTCTTCTTTATTTATGTGGCGCTGCATATTGCTTAGCACCGGGTCGGCGATATGCTGCAGAGCGATGTCGAGATATTTGCATACGTTGTCGCGCTTGTTCATCACGTCAAGTATCTCCATCGGGAAATCCGCGGGATATGCGTAATGCAGGCGTATCCATTCCACTCCGGGCTCATCGGCAATGCGGTCTATGAGTTCGGCGAGCGCGTGGTGCCCGTAGAGGTCGAGTCCGTATGACGACAGGTCCTGGGCTATTACATTAAATTCCTTCACTCCGCGCGATGTGAGTTCGCGCACCTCTTCCAGAATTTCTTCTATGGAGCGCGATTTGTGTCGGCCGGTGATGATGGGGATGGCACAGAATGCGCAGAAACGGTTGCAACCTTCCGAAATCTTCAGATAAGCGGAATAGGAGGGAGTAGTGAGGTTGCGATCCCAGATTTTCACGGGACCTTTCTTGTCGGGAAGGTCTTCGAGAAAGAGATTCCAGTTGAATTTGCCATACCACTTGTCCACCTCCGGGATTTCATCCTTCAGGTCGGTGAGGTATCTTTCCGACAGACACCCCATCACTGCGATATTGCCGATACGTCCATCACGCTTGGCTTCTGCCAATTCCAGAATCATATTGATGGATTCCTCCTTGGCATCGCCGATAAAGCCGCAGGTGTTGACCATGACCCATTCACCCCGGGGATCGGATGAGTCGTGCGCGGTGGTGAGTCCCTTCGCCTCAAGCCGACGCAGCAGACGCTCTGAATCAACAAGATTCTTTGAGCAGCCTAACGATATAATATCAATT
>CAMWSV010000198.1 GCA_947177015.1 uncultured Porphyromonadaceae bacterium | reverse complement strand
AGATTTTTATCTAAATTTGTAGGAGATGGCTTAATAATTGGGGTCACCGTTATAATTTACCCTGACTTAAAATTATTGGACTAATTTATTATCACTTTAAATCTTATTAATCTTAAAAGTTTAATTCATGAAACGTCTGTTATCTTCCATAACCTTCGGAATGGTAATTTGTGCCGCTTCAATGGGTGCCGACTACGGACTCCCTGCTGATATTCAGGATGGCAATATCCTGCATTGCTTCAACTGGACGGCAAAAGAAGTGAAAGCCGAACTCCCCAACATCGCAGCCGCCGGTTTCGGCTCCGTACAACTCTCTCCGTTGCAACGACCCGATATCCGCGTGGGGTCTTCATGGCATGATCTCTATCGCCCCTACGATCTCGCTTTCAAATCATCATCCTATTGCACAGAGCAGGATCTTAAGGATCTCTGCACCGAAGCAGAAAAATACGGTATCAAGGTAATCGTCGACGTTGTGGCTAATCACGTGGATAAGACTGCCGGCTACCACGACCCATGGTGGGATTCCAATAATCGGGTGCGCTGGGAAGGCGGTATCTCATACGGCAACCGCTATTCCGTAACTCACGGTCAACTTGGCGAATACGGCGACGTTAACTCAGAATTGGCTGAGGTTGCTGCCCGCGGTAAGGCTTACGTAGAAAAACTCAAGAGCCTCGGCGTTAAAGGGTGTCGCTGGGATGCCGCAAAGCATATCGGTCTCCCCTCGGAAGGTTGCAACTTCTGGACCACCGTTACGTCCGTGCCCGGCATGTACCATTACGGTGAGATTCTCGACGAACCTGCAAGTGGTCAGCCCGGTCTCATCAAGGAATATATCAAATACATGAGCGTTACCGACAATAAATACTGTAACTACGCAGCACGCGATAACGGCGGTATCCCCGGCGGCTACGGCGGAGCATGGGCTGTTGATCAGGGTGTCCCCGCTAATAAACTTGTATACTGGGGCGAAAGCCATGACACTTACTCCAACGATGAATGGTCTCAACGCGTAAGTCAGGATGTAATCGACCGCGCATACGCAGCATACGCCACTCGCGAAGGAACCACCGCTCTCTATCTCGCACGTCCCAACACCGTGGGCTTCAATACCATCAAAGTCGGTAAGGGCTCGGTGGCATACAAAAACAAGCACATCGCTGAGGTAAACAAGTTCCGAAACATCATGGTGGGTAAAAAGGATTGGTTTGAATCCAATGGTAACGCCTGTTCTATCACACGTCAGAATGGCGGAGCCGTTATCGTCGCTAAGAATTCAGGAAATGTCACCATTGCCAACGGTGGAGGCTACTGCCCTGCCGGCACTTATACCGACCGCGTATCAGGCAACCGCTTCACCGTGACTGCTTCCACAATCTCCGGTAATGTAGGTCCATCCGGTATCGCAGTCCTCTACAATGATGGCATCTCTCCCGAACCTAATCCCAATCCCAATCCAAATCCCGATCCTCAGCCCACACCCGATGGCGGCTACTACGTCTATTTCGACAACACCTCCAACTGGAACGTTCGCGTATGGGCTTGGAACGGTGACGAAAACTGTAATTTCTTAGGCACTTGGCCCGGTGATGAAATGACTCCCGCCAACGGTCTTCTCTACTGGAAGGCTCCCGAAGGAAAAGTGCCCACACAGATCATCTTCTCCAACAACGGCGGTGAAAAAGCAGGTGGCACCGACCTCCTCTTCGTAAATCATGCTATCTATCATCCCGATGGATCTTACACTCTTTCGGCTGATCCTACTCCCGATCCCAATCCAGTGATTTCAATTCCCGAAAAACTTTACGTTATCGGCAATCTGGAAGGTGCGGACTGGGACACCTCCGCCGGAATCGAAATGAAGCGCGAAGGTAATTCCTTCGTCGGCTACAATATTAAATTCGTGCTCCACCCCAAGGAGACAAGTTGCTTCTTTAATCTCACCGACCATCTCGGTCAGGACTGGGACGACCTCAATGCAAACGCCAATCGCTTCGGTGCTCCCTCGGAAGATACTCCTCTTGCCCTCGATAAGAGTCTGGAAATGTTCAAGTATACTGCCGGAAGAACTGCTGCGCAATGCAAATCATGGATGATCGACCCCGGCACATACAATCTCATTGCCGATTTCGATAAACACACCATCACGCTCAGCAAACCCACTATCTCCGGTATAGATGCTGTCAATGCCGACACCGCCGAGGCAGATGCCGTTTACTTCACACTCCAGGGTGTAAAAGTCACTGATCCCCGCGCCGGTATATATATCAAGGTTTCAGGCACAAAAACCGAAAAAATAGTAATCCGCTAAAATATCACGATCTACTATGCAAGATTTTAATTTCTGGGCTCCTACGAGATATATCTTCGGTCATGATGCCGAATTGAAAACCGGCATCATGGCTGCTCAGTCTGGCTGGAATAACATCCTCCTCGTATATGGAGGTCAGTCTGCCGTAAAGTCTGGTCTCCTCGACCGTGTGCGAAAGGCGATCAATGAAGCCGGCGTAAGTGTTACACTCTTCGGAGGAATTCGTCCCAATCCGGTCGATGGTCCCGTACGCGAAGCCATAGCAATCTGCCGCGAGAAAAACATCGATGGTATCATTGCCGTAGGTGGCGGTTCGGTAATCGACACTGCCAAGGCCATTGCTGCAGGTGCATTATATTTTGAAGGAGACTTCTGGGATTTCTTTACCGGAAAAAGAGTTGTTGAGGCAGCACTCCCCATCGGTGTTGTACTCACCATCCCCGCCGCCGGAAGTGAAGGTAGCGGAAATGCCGTGATCACAGACTCCCGAAATTCTCAGAAAATCAGTATTCGCACAGAGTATCAACTCCGTCCGAAATGGGCTTTGATGAATCCTGCTCTCACTCTTTCTCTACCCTGGCATCAGACAGTGGCAGGTATCGCCGACATGATGGCTCATATCATGGAGCGCTATCTCACCACTACTCCTGATGTTGAGGTCACTGACCGTATTTCCGAAGGGTTACTCATGGCTATCATGAAGTCGGCTCTCAAACTCAAGGAGAATCCCGATGATTACGAGGCTCGCGCTAATATCATGTGGAGCGGGACACTTGCCCATAACGGTACATGCGGATGTGGCCGCAATGAAGACTGGACCTCTCACGCTCTTGAACACGTGCTCTCCGCCATATATGATGTCACTCACGGTGCGGGACTCGCGGTAGTATTCCCCGCATGGATTCAGTTCCTCGCCGATAAGGCTCCTGAAAAACCGGCAATGTTAGGTCGCAGGATTTTCAATATTCCCGAGCAGACCCCCGATCGTGAGGCGGCTCTGCTTACCGCCGATGCTCTCCGCGGGTTCTTCTCCCAACTCGATCTCCCGGTCACCTTTGCAGGACTCGGAATCGAAAATCCCGATATTCCCCTCTATGTGGAATATTTCCATCGCGATAAAGGCACGCCCTACGTAGGCTACTATCCCCTCTATCCCGAAGAAACCGCTCAAGTTTACGCCCTGATGAAGTGATTTGATGCTTAATGATTTAATCAGATATTTGCATAGCGTTTATATATAAACGCTATGCAA
>CAMWSV010000197.1 GCA_947177015.1 uncultured Porphyromonadaceae bacterium | reverse complement strand
CTTTCAGACTGATTATTGAGAAAATCGGTAATCTCCGGCTAAGTTACCTCCTCCCTTTCATCTTCTTCTCCGGACTCGACATAATCGGATTTCCTCTCTCCGACGCCACACTCACCTCCAACCTGCATATCGAATTATGGTCTGAACTTGCCGCATGGGAATCCAACACCACCCTCCTCTTTTGGGTCTATAACCAGGCAATACCCTCATGGGTGGCTACGATGCTCATTCTATGCTATGGACGCCACGCGGGATTCTGTGCCGTGACTTTATGCTTCCTGAGTATCAGTGCCCCTTTCTCAGTGGTAGGTCTCTTCCCGCTCTGTGTATATTATATTCTTGATGCTGTCCGGAGGGAAAAAGATCCGGTATCCGCATTTAAAGCAATATTATCGCCTGTCAATATTATTTCCATCTTTGGAGTAATCCCTGTGATCGCTTATCTTTCGCTAAATTCATCAACATCTATACATATAGGATTCTGGGGACTTTCCGCCTCACAGTGGACAATCAGCCTGATTCTCTTGTTCGTATTGGAAGTACTGATTTTCCTACCTTTCATTTACAGAGAAATCGCTCACAGTCCTGAATTCTATATCCTCTTCTTCACCGCTGCCGCAGCGCTGATATTCATTATGGGCGACACTTCGGATTTTAATTCTCGTATCGAACTTCCGCTCAATTATTACATTACTTTCCGGTTGATTGTTATGGTCAGTAAATGGCGACAACTCTCGCTCACTACCCGAAGATTATTTTTGGGAGTGGCTATGTTGGCGGCTGTGACTCCCATACTGGAAATATCCCGCACATTATATATGACTGCCCGCGAACCTGCAGGTGAATATATATCGCGTCGCGAACCATCCATATTCCGTTTCCAACTCCTCCGACATAATTTTGTGGTTGATTCCCTTCTAATCAATCCCACCGCCACTATCAAAATCTTTAATTATAATCAAGATATAAAAAAACCGGACCACTCCAAGAAGGAGTAATCCGGTAATCTTGCACTCATTGATATGAATTGATATGAATCAATAGATAAATAAATGTTTCGTTAAGTAAGTATTGGAAATCAGCGAAGAATTATTTTTGAATTTCTAACGAGGAGATTTTTAACTTTATAATATAACTGATTTTAAAATCCTACTTATATTGACTATTTATCTATGTCCCGCTATCTATGCCTCGGGCACACCTGCCGAGGTTCCGATTATTGATCAGAGATTATACGGCGAAGTTTCCCGGTTTCAGTCTCCATCACATAGCCACGCACGGTGATTCCGGCGGGCATGAGCGGATGATTCTTGACGAGGTCTACGGTCTCGGCGATAGCATCGTCAGTGTCATCAAATCCGTGGAGCCATTCCTTAAGGTTAATGCCGCAGTGTTCCATCAGCGTGATGTGCTCCTGACTGACACCTCTTTCCAGCATCAGTTTCAGCATCTTATCGGCATTCATGCCCTGCACGCCACAACCCGTGTGACCGATAATCATGATTTCCTCCACACCCAATTCATAGACGGCGATCAGCAGACTTCGCATAGCCGAGTCAAACGGATTTGTGATGGTGGCGCCGGCATTCTTGATTATCTTCACATCGCCGTTGCGCAGTCCCAATGCCGCAGGCAGAAGTTCTACCAGACGCGTATCCATACACGCCACGATGGCTATCTTCTTATCGGGATATTTATCCGTGGCATAGCGCTCATACCCTTTGGATTCAACGAATCGCTCGTTGAATTTCAGCATTTCATCAATCATATTGCGTTATATGAAGTTATTGATAGCGTTGGGATTATTTCTTAAGTCCTTCGAGCCATTCGTTAAATGTCTTGGCACCCTGCACGTTGAGTATGCCACCCTCTTCGAAGTTATACTGCGGAAAGTCTGCTTTAAGTGTGTCATAACTCGGTGTCAGACCTGATGAGTGAGCCGTACCGAACACGATGATTTTTTTGCCTGAGAAGTCGTAACTGTCGAGGAAAGTGTTCACTACCAGCGGTGCCTTATCCCACCATACCGGGAAACCGAGATATACAGTTTCGTAGCCCGCAATATCGAGTCCCTTCTTGATTTCGGGACGTATAGAGCGGTCGGCATTCTCTTTTGAACTGCGGGAATCCTTGTTTTCATAGTCAAGGTCTTCGTCAGTGTAGGGCTCTACAGGCTCTATACGATAGAGCGTACCCCCGGTGGCATCTGCCACCCGCTCAGCGGCCTTCTCGGTGTTGCCGGTAGCGGAATAATATGCTACGAGTACCTTGCTGTCGGCATCGGCAGTCTTGGCGGAAGCACTGTCTTCATTACTCTTCTGAGCACTGCTGCAGGCTGTGCCCGCAAACATCATAGCCGTCAAAGCGGCAATTCCAAAAATCTTTTTCATTTCATATTATTTATTTAAGTTTACTATTATTATTTAAGTTTACTATTATTATTTAAGTTTACTATTATTTATTATCATGTTGGGTAATACTATGCACCTTCACTCTAATTCGCATTAAGCAAATATACAAACTTTTTACCGCATATACAACCGTAGCGGCGCAATTCGGATAAAAATAAAATTAAGATAGTGTCGGAACATCGTGTTCCGACACTATCTTAGTTACATATTATTCTATAAATCAGTTGGCACTCTTGAAATCTTTCATTGAAATTCCAACGGGTGAATCTACCCAGTTCTCAACGTTGACGGTAAACTTGATAGGATCGCCAAGCACCTTATTGCCGGGGGTGGGATCATCGGGATCCACTACGCCGGAGCCGTCGGTGAAGTCGAGAGTGTAAATATATTTCTTACCTTGCTCCCATTTATCGGAGATAGGAATTGCAGCCCATGCATATTTACGTTTCTGGCCATTAGAATCCAGCACCTTATCCGAGGGGAACGGATAGAGTACGGCACCATCTGCGGTAGTGATCCTTACAAGCACGCTCAGATATGCCTCACGTGCCACATTATCAGGGTCATTCTTCGAATCCCAGGGTGTCAACTGCTGCGGGATAAACATTCCGTTGCCGTTGTCTCCCATAATGGAAACTGCGTTTGCACCCAACTTGACGGGAGTACATGAACTTTCCCATACTGCTGTCTCATGCCATGAGTCAAGTGTCCATTCGTTGGTGTTGAAGTCAAACGTACCGGTGGTCTGCGGCCTACCGATTCTTACACCTGCCACTTCATACACGAGTTCTGAATTATCGGACTTGGCACGAACCTCGACCTGTGCCAGACGGTGGGAGAATGTCAGCGCCACACCTGTATCCTCATTGGCGACACGATTACCGGTATTCTTCGCAGTGATGAAATCCACCATATCGGCGATCGATTCCGGAGTAACGTATGATTCAAGTTTCAGGTCCTTGCCGCTGATGGTGATGTCGGCTCCGAGTTCGTCGAGCGAAGGCCAGTACGAATAGAAGGTCAGAGTCGTGGTGTCACCGGGCCAGAGATATTGTTTCAACGAGTTGAAATACCCGTCGTTGTCTTTCGAAAATTTCACATCATGGAAATAGAGAGAATCTCCCATGAAGGTGGTGGCATATATATCGGAGATGTTGGAGTTATTAATCTCCGAGGCTCTTGTCTGTCCAG
>CAMWSV010000196.1 GCA_947177015.1 uncultured Porphyromonadaceae bacterium | reverse complement strand
TTTTATAGAAAACGTCGTCGCATCATTCTATAACGATGATATAATGACCTTCACACCCGAAGGCAAACCGGTGATTATGCGCCAGAAAGCCACTCCAGTCGATTTTGCATACGAGATTCATTCCGAACTCGGCAGACATGCCAAATATTGCAGAATCAACGGCAGGTTGGCTTCCATCAAGCAGCCGCTCCATCGCGGCGATATCGTTGAAATCTTTACCGATCCGGATTGTCATCCCGAAGCGGATTGGATCGATCATTGCGTGAGTTATAAGGCACGTCGTGCCATTACCTCATATCTCGCCAAACAACCCAAACCGGAATTCGGACGTTGCGACCATTGCCATCCTATTCCCGGAGAGGAAGTTATCGGTTTTAAAAATCCCGACGGTTCCATCACTGTCCACAAACGCGATTGCAGCGTGGCTATTAGATTGGCTTCACAGATGGGCGATAATATCGTGGCAGTCAATTATCAAGCAAATGCCACTGTATATCCCGTAGAACTCCTCATCACCTGCATCGACCGCCCACACATGATCATCGACATAATGGATTGCATAAGCAATAAACTCAAATTGAGCGTCGAGAGTCTGAACACCTCCACCACCGACAGCATAGTTCTCCTGAAAATCAGACTCGGGGTGCATGACTATACCGAAATCCAGACCATCACCGCCGCCATCAAAGCCATTCCCGATGTAGAGGAAGTCAGAGCCATAACATTAAATTAATCTTCATTAAAAGTAAGGTTCCGTCTAAGACCCGATTTCGCAAAAAATGAGGCGATAATATTTTCTTTAGTCCCAATTGGAGATATACGCTTATTATTACACACATTTTCACCGGATGTGCAAAAATAGTATGCACACCTCCGGAGGATATGTGCAAAAACTTAATTATTTTTAAATTAAGCAGTTAAGTTGTCAATAAAATTTGGTCATTTCAAAATATTTTTATACCTTTGTAGACACAGGGATAGAGATGACAAGTATAACTCCAAAATTCATGGCTATCGCCAAGAGTATTTTTCCGATAGTCACTAACCTCCGACATGAAGACTTTAAAAATTTTATTCTCTACATTATTAATAGCCGTTACTGCCTTTTCAGCATCAGCACAGTCCTCTAAGCAATCCGCTTCCCGACGCGCTCATAATGCCGCTCATCAGGAACTCCTCGCCGGCAGCAAAGCAAGAATAGACAAATCAGTTATCACCGATCTCGTAAAAGATGTGATCGCTCGTGAAAACATCAATACCCTCTCTTCCGAATCCTCCAAACTTATTGATGATCTCCTCGCCGAGGGACGCAGCCACATCGGCAAGCGCTACGTACATGGTGCTAAAGGTCCCGGCGCATTCGACTGCTCAGGCTTTACAAGTTACGTTTATAAGCAATTTGGATATAATATATCTCCCAGTTCGAGAGCCCAGTATACTGAAGGCACTTCAGTAGCCCGCAACGAACTCCGTAAAGGCGACCTCGTATTCTTCACCTCTCGCAATTCAGGCGGTGCAGTTGGTCACGTTGGAATCGTAGTTTCCGCTGATAATGAAACAGGTAACTTCAAATTTATCCACGCATCAATCCGCGGAGTCAAGATCAGCGATTTTGAAGGCTACTACGTTCCGCGATATATTGGAGCAAAGAGAATTATTGAAAAATAATTCCATCGTTTCTCAATATACCAATCATCCCCTCCTCAAGTTTATGAGGAGGGGATGATTGGTATATGAGCCCTTAACATATTACGCGAAAAAACTGAAATAAAAATTTTTGAAAAATTCTCGTAATCTCATAACCGAATTTAATTCTGATATGTTAATTAAATGTAGAGAATAAAATTTTAAACAGTATCGGATTCATACGCGGTCCTCAAGGTTCTCCGTGTGTGCCGGCTTACACGATTTATCGTAATCATTAAGACCTTAATATAAAAAAACTTTAACTCAATAATAATTACTGATGCGAAATTCATTAATTTTATCCGGCTTGGCACTCGTGTCTGCCCTATCACTCAATGCTAAGGATCGTGTCACTCACAATCCCGACGCCACCAATACAGAGACTATTCTTCACGCATGGAGTTGGAACTTCCCCACCATCGCCGAAAACATGAAGAATATAGCCGACGCAGGCTTCACAATGGTGCAGACCTCTCCCGTACAGAACTGCTACAATCCCGAAGGGAGCGGCAAAAAGATTTTTGACGAAAATGTCACGGAAGGGAACTGGTATTACTATTATCAGCCTACTGATTGGAAAATCGGTAATCAGATTGTTGGCTCTCGCGACCAGATGAAGGTCATGATGGACTCGGCTGCAAAATATAACATCAAAGTTATTGTCGACGTCCTCCCCAACCACACTGCTTTCGACGTGGATGCCGTATCGGATGAATTCTATAAGGCTGTGGGTGGGCGTGATAAGATGTTCCATTCTCAGGGTCTCAACCCCGTTCGCGACTACAACGACCGCCTGCAGTGTACCCTCTGGGGCTCCGGTGCTCTGCCCGATGTCAACACTGAGAATCCCCTTTTCCAGAAATACTACATGGAATTTGTGAATGATCTCATCAATATGGGAGTAAGGGGCTTCCGCTACGACACTGCTAAGCACATCGGCGTTCATTCAGATCCCGTTGACACTGCTTCCGGAGTTACAGAAAATGACTTCTGGGATGTCGCCACCGGTCGTAAGGCAGTGAAAGGTGTGAAACTCGCCATCCCCTACGATTCACTTTTTGTCTACGGCGAAGTGCTGCAGGACAGAAACGTTCCCGAGGCGGAATATGCAGATTATTTCGGTCAGACAGCATCAAGTTACGGCCACATACTTCGCGAGATGCTCGAAAAGCGCAGTGCAAAGGATATCGATCTCGTAAAATGGTATCACTCAGCGGCTCCCGAATACCTCACAACATGGGTCGAGAGCCACGACACCTACGCCAACGCCCACGAATCTGCCGGACTCACCGACGACCAGATACGTACTGCATGGGTATTCCTAACCGCACGCCAAAACGGCACACCACTCTTCTTCAGCCGTCCTGCAGGTAGTACCCGTCAGGCATACTGGGGAGATAACGTGCTCGGTGCCCGCGGCAATGATGAATTCATGCACCCTGAGGTAGCAGCCGTCAATAAATTCCGTACTGCCATGAATGGTCAGAAAGAAGATATTCAGGTTTCTGACAATGGTCAGGTACTTCTTGTCAATCGTGGCAAAAAAGGTGCTGCTATCGTCAACATCGGTCAATTCGCAAACTTCATCGACCTCCCTACCGGGCTGCCCAACGGCACATACAAGGATAAGGTCTACGGCAAGGAGTTCCAGGTGAAAAACGGCCGTCTCAAAGGTATACTCGCCCCCGACCGCACCTATATCCTTCAGAAATAAATTCTGAATAATTACACAACTTTAAATTCCTTAGGGAATAATTCAATCAAATGTCACCGATAATCCCGAGCGTTCGGAATCATCGGTGACATTTGCATACGCTAAAAACGCTTCAGTGCTGAATTATTTCCCTATATCAAATTTTATTAAGAGACAGAGAGATTTATCTATACCACAATTTGCTAACTCTTCCAATAAAAGTTCTTCCCGCCATACTACCCACTGATCCCTAACTAATATATGCTCAAATATATTCCCA
>CAMWSV010000195.1 GCA_947177015.1 uncultured Porphyromonadaceae bacterium | reverse complement strand
CTCAGAGTAGCCGATGGCAAGGAGCCTCTTGACAATACCGGGATTCATCCGGAGAGTTACGGAGTGGTGAGGGAGATGGCTCAGAGACTCGGGGTGAAGACTTCAGATCTGCCTGCCAATCAGTCGCTGCTTGACCGTATTGATGTGGATGAACTCGCACGGCAGGGTGTAGGCGGAAAGGAGACGATGCGCGATATTGTGGAGGAACTCCGCAAGCCCGGTCGCGACCCGCGTACAGAAGATTCTACCTCCGACTTCACTCCATCCGTGGAATCATTCGAGCAGTTGGCGGTAGGGCAGACTGTTGCGGGACGAGTGAACAACATCACGGCGTTCGGGGCATTTGTGGATTTAGGCATCAAGGAGAACGGATTGATACATATCTCGCAACTCTCACGCCGCCGGGTATCGGCAGTGACGGAAGTGTTGCGCCTTGGTCAGCAGGTAGAGGCAAAGGTGATAGAGATAGATCCTGTGCGCCGGCGTATCTCACTATCCTGCAAGGAATAATACACTGATAATATATCTAATTTCAATTATAAATATAATCGACCATGAAAAAGATAGCAATGATTACCGGGGCTACCAGCGGAATCGGCGAGGCGTGCGTAAGAGCCTTCATCACCGCCGGCTACAGAGTAATAGCCACCGGAAGAAACATCGTGAAACTCAATGCGCTGAAGGATAAATTCGGTGTGGATCTATTCCCTCTGATTTTTGATGTGCGCGACCGCGAGATTGCCGAGGCAAGTGTGGCGTCTCTTCCTGAGGAATGGAGCCGTATTGATGTGCTTGTCAACAATGCCGGTCTCGCATTGGGTCTCGACCGCGAATATGAAGGTGATTACAATGATTGGGATACGATGATTGACACAAATATCAAGGGTCTGCTCACTATGACCCGTTGCGTAGTGCCCGGAATGGTGGAACGCAACTGCGGACACGTGATCAATATCGGATCGGTGGCAGGGGATGCCGCATACGCTAACGGCAACGTGTATTGTGCTACAAAGGCTGCGGTGAAGTCAATTACCGATGGACTGCGCATTGATGTAGCGCACACAGAAGTGCGTGTTACATTGCTGAAACCCGGATTGGTGGAGACTAACTTCAGCAACGTCCGATTCCATGGCGACGACGAGCGAGCCGCAAACGTCTACAAAGGCATCACACCGCTAACCGGCGCCGACATAGCCGATGCGGCCATCTATGCGGCACAGGCTCCCAAACATGTGCAGATAGCCGAGATGCTTATCCTCGCCACTCATCAGGCAAATGGAAGCACCATCGTGCGCTCCAACTGATTTCATCTGCTTGCTCCGATAAGTATGTTTGAAAAATAAGTCTTATTCAAATCAGGTCTTAGGGCGGAGGGTATGGTTGTGTCAGAGATAGCAGGATTGCCGGAATTTGATAACAAGATGGTAGAATCCTTGCTGCAGGCATAATTAGATTTAATAGAGGGGCTGAGGTATTGCAGGAATGATGGAAATTTACTAATATTTTTCCGAAATGGGGGATGTGGGGTGCTACACCCTGCTCGGAATTCCTTACCTACATTACAATACTTCTCTTCCGCCTAAAGAGGACAAGCGGTGAAATATAACGAATATTGCAATCGAAAAGCAATAACAGATATCTACCAAAATTATCGGAATGGTTACCAATTTTTGAGATTCCGGATATATTGAGGGTTTATGATTGTTAAGAGGATAAGTAAGTTTTTTAATTAGTTGATATTATGCAATCAAGTAAGGGATTGGAGTAATGCCGATTTTTCGAAACTTACCTAAAAATTCAAAAAAATCAGAAACTCACGTATGAATAGATTAATTTTAGGTGCCTTGGCAGCGACTTCGGTCGTGTTCGGCACATACGGTCAGAATAAGACTCAAGTACAAAATCAAGTTATTATGAATAATCCAAATTTGAATACTTCGCTGGCAACGGCTGAAGATCTCGTACTCACGGCTGAATGGGATAAAGTTTTTCCACAGAGTGACGAGGTAGATCATAAGAAGGTGACGTTTGTAAACCGCTACGGGATCACTCTTGCAGCCGACATGTATATTCCCAAGAATATAAACGGTAAACTGGCGGCTATTGCGGTGAGTGGGCCGTTTGGTGCGGTAAAGGAAGAATCAAGCGGTAAATATGCACAGAAACTTGCCGAGCAGGGCTTTCTCACTATAGCGTTTGACCCCTCCTTTACAGGTGAAAGCGGTGGCAACGTGCGTCGGGTGGCATCTCCCGATATTAATGTCGAGGATTTTTCAGCCGCGGTTGATTTTCTATCGGTTCAGCCGAATGTAGATGCCGATAAAATCGGCATCTTAGGGGTATGTGGATGGGGAGGTATCGCCATTCAGAGCGCCATCAATGATCCGAGAATCAAGGCCACGGTAGCGGTGACCATGTATGATATGACCAGGGTAACAGCCAACGGATACTTCGATTGTGAAGATAGTGCCGAACAGCGCAATGCCAAACGTGCGGCACTTGCCAAGCAGCGTACGGAAGATTACCGCAACGGAACGTACACACGTGCCGGCGGAGTGGTAGACCCAGTGCCGGAAGATGCTCCGCAGTTTGTTAAGGATTATCACAATTATTATAAGACTTCGCGCGGTTATCACGAAAGGGGTGGTAACTCCACGGATGGTTGGAATATGACATCGGCTCTGCCCTTTCTCAACTTCAAATTTTTTGAATACGCCGACGAATTGGAGAGCGCTGTCCTGATCGTACATGGTGAGAAGGCTCATTCACGATACTTCGGTGAGGATACCTTCAAGAAACTCAAAGGGGATAACAAGCAACTCATCATTGTGGAGGGTGCCAATCATGTCGACCTCTACGACGACTTTACTAAGATTCCCTTTGCGGATATCGTAAGTTTCTATCAGAAATACATTTAACACAGATACTTTTTCATAAAAGTAAAACGGATCGATATAAGATATCGGTCCGTTTTTATGTTTTAGTGGTAGCCTTTTGAGATTGCGGGGTTTATTCAGCGTTATTTTTGAGCCAGTCGGTTCGCACTTTGTCGGGTAGGTGAGTAACCTTGAAGTCAGAGAAAGTTACATTGAAACCGTCGCCGTCGGGACAGGCACCGAACATACCGATTTTCACCGGACGGTTGGCTTCCATCCAGACGTTTCGCATCATCTGATAATTCTTATCATCAAAAGAGTAGAAGATTTCGATTGCGTCCAGACGGCGCACAGCCTTGATCCAGATAGCATCCACGGGGCGGTCAAGAGATATTACGCTCCAGTCGGAGGTGTGGTGAGTGACAACGGTGCTGAGATTATACTTGCCGTCGACAAATTCAATTCCGGTCTTGATGTAGTTTTCGTGATCGATGCGGATCATCATTCCCGCCTGGTCAAAACGCACCTTGTAGTCGCCCGAGATTTTCAGTTTCGCTTCAAACTCGCCACCGTATTCAGAATAATAAAACGGAGCATCATCGACAGTGAAACCGTAATGGCTTATACGCCAGTAGTCTGTCTTCGCCGGAACGGACATCATGAGTTTACCGTCCTTGATTTCCCACTGAGAAGGCTCATTAAACCAGTTCATTTTCTCCAGCGACTGAGCCTTAAGGGTAAGTCCGCACATTAAAATCAATGCGCAAAAGATATATTTTCTCATATATATTCGAATATTTTGATTA
>CAMWSV010000194.1 GCA_947177015.1 uncultured Porphyromonadaceae bacterium | reverse complement strand
AATTAATACAGTATCTTGTCTTCCGATTTCTTTAATCTTTCTTCTAACTACCAGATATATTAAACCCGAAATTCAGACAGGATCTCTCTCTTTACGATATGACAAAAGATAAATTAAAGGGTTGTCTGTATGGATTCGCCATCGGCGACGCACTCGGACTCGGCACAGTGTTCATGACTCGCGAAGAAGCGGCCATACGCTATCCTCAAGGCCTTACCTCCTTCAGCCAGATTATCAAAGACGTGCACCGTAACCTCTACACCTTTGGTGAATATTCCACCTGCACCACCTACGTGCTCCTCATGGCAGAAAGCATGATCGAATCCTCCGGCCTCGACGCCTCCGACTATGCCCGCCGGCTTCAAAACTGGTATACTTCTGAATATCACCACGATGTGGCAGCCCACATGCGATGGATCATGAGTTATCCGGATTTCATCAACGATCCATACACGATATCACGCCATATCCAAGAGACAATGCACTATCGTGAATCCTCCAACGAGGCGCTCGGCAGGGCTCTGATCGCCGGGCTTTGGCCCGAATATAATGAAGAAGAGATTCTGAAAAATTCAGATCTCACCAACTGGGGATCGCTCAGCGATGCCTGCGCCGCAGTGATATCAGCCATGAGCCACAGTCTGTTTCGCCACAATGAGGAGATGGACTATAACCTCCTATGTGAAATCGCTAACCGCATCAACCCCGAACTCCTGCCATATCTCGAAATCGCAGCGGATGGTGATCTCGATGAACTCGACCTCGACGATGAAGACACCGCCTCGTCGGCGCCTAAAGCACTCGCAGCCGCCCTATGGGGTCTATGGCACCACTCCGAGCATCCCGTCGAGGCCCTCGTGAATGTGATCTCGCACGGCGGCGACGCAAACACCACAGGTGCTCTTACATTCGCTCTGCTCGGACTCAAATACGGTTTCTCAGCACTCCCCGATCATCTCACCAACGAAATAGTCGGACGCGAAAACCTCGACGAAATCGTAGATAAACTACACACAATCCTCGACGGCAAGGTAAAATAATCCATACCCCTCACCTTTACCCCTCACCTTTCCGATTAAGAAATTTCACCTCAAGATGACAAATCCCTGGATCGAAGCAATGCGGCTGCGCACGCTCCCGGTGAGTGTGGCAGGCGTGATTGCCGGCACGGCTTGCGCCATATATAATCATTCATTCAACTGGATGCCCGCGCTATGCTGTCTACTCTTCGCACTTGGCGCTCAGATCGCATCCAATTTCGCAAACGAATATTTCGACTTCCGCAATGGTCTCGACCGTAAAGGACGCGATGGCTTCCGCCGCGGCGTCACCGAAGGCGATATCTCCCCAGCCGCTATGTTCCGCGCCATATTCGTCACCCTGTTTCTCTCCGCAATCCCCGGCTGCCTCCTTATCATCTGGGGCGGATGGTGGATGGTGCCCGTTGGTATCTGCGTGGCGATATTCGCAATGGCTTACTCCGCCGGACCCTATCCGCTATCTCATCACGGACTGGGAGACATAGCGGTAATTATCTTCTTCGGGCTGCTTCCGGTGATACTCACCGCCTGGCTGCAGGACCATAGTCCGGCACTGCTCGGATTATCCGTCCCCACCGGGCTCGGCGTAGGGTTACTTGCCGCCAACGTATTGATCGTCAACAACTATCGGGATGCTGATGATGACCGCAAGGTAGGGAAAATCACCACCGTAGTCCGATTCGGACGCCGACGCATGGCGGGCGTCTACCTTGCTTTCTCATTTATAGGTCTCTGCCTGCTCTCCGCTCCGGTGAGCGGCATATCTATTTTCTTCCGCTTAGTTCCCCTCTGCCTGATTCCGGCTGCCATCCGCAATTATCATACACTCACCAATTCGCGCGGAGCGGCTCTCAATAATCTGCTGAAACTCACCTCCATCCTCCTTCTCATAGCCTCCGCCGCTCTCCTCGCGGAATCCATCATCTTTGCGCTGATTTGAAAATTACGCCTCAGATTAACTATTATTCGGTTGGAAGGCTACTATTTTTTTTGTAACTTCGCGATATGGAAAACGAAAGCCGCAACAACCGACAATCCTATCAGAACCGCAACTCACGTTTCAAGGCTCAGAAGGAACTCACCGACGCCACTGGCAAACTCCCCCCGCGAGATACTGATCTCGAAGAGGTAGTGCTCGGTGCGCTCATGCTGGAGAAGGACGCATATATGAATGTATGCGATATTCTCACGCCGGATAGTTTCTACGATCCCGTCAACCAGAAAATCTATGATGCCATCAGTTCGTTGGGTCTCAACCAACGCCCCATCGACATGATGACCGTCACCGAGCAACTGCGTCAGAACGGCACACTCAAGGATGTGGGTGGAGCGATTCACCTCGCCGAACTGACGGCACGCGTATTCTCGGCAGCCAATATCGAATTCCATGCCAAAATCATCGCTCAGAAATATCTCGCGCGCCGACTCATCACCTTCGCCACCGAAATCGAAGAAGATGCCTTCGATGAGAGCAACGACGTGGAGGAACTACTGCAACGCACCGAAGGTAAACTATTCGACATCTCCCAGAATCAATTGAAGCGTGAGGTGATGCAGGTTGACCCCGTTCTCAACCTTGCCCTCGAACAGATTCAGACAGCGGCAAATACTCAGACCGGTCTCTCCGGACTGCAGACCGGCTACCATGACCTCGACAAAATGACCTCGGGATGGCAGAATTCCGACCTCATCATCATTGCAGCCCGCCCCGCAATGGGCAAAACCGCTTTCGTGCTCTCCATGGCAAAGAATATGGCTATAGATTATGACACACCTATCGGCATTTTCACCCTTGAGATGGCTAACGTGCAACTCGTGAAGCGTCTTATCTCGAATGTGGCAGACCTTGAAGGTGAGAAAATCAAAAGCGGCCAACTCACTGCTGAAGAATGGGATCGACTGAATACGCGCCTGCGCGGTGTCTATGGCGCTCCACTCTATCTCGATGAAACCCCGGGACTCTCCATCACCGAACTCCGCACCAAAGCACGCCGACTCGTGCGCGAAAAGGGGGTGAAGATGATCATGATCGACTATCTGCAGTTGATGAACGCCACCGGCATGAAACTCGGCTCGCGCGAACAGGAGGTCAGCACCATCTCGCGATCCCTCAAGGGGCTTGCCAAGGAACTCAATATCCCTATCATAGCCCTCTCGCAGTTGAACCGTAGCACCGAGACACGCGAAGACAAACGCCCCGTACTCTCCGACCTCCGTGAATCCGGCGCCATCGAACAGGATGCCGATATCGTATGCTTCATCCACCGCCCCGAATATTACACCAAATCATCCGAAGATGCCCAAGGCAACGACATCCGCGGCCTCGCCGAACTCATCGTGGCAAAACACCGTTCCGGAGCAGTAGGAGACGTGAAACTGAGATTCGTAAATCGCTTCGCACGATTTGAAAACTGGGAGGAAGGCTATAATCTGGTGCAGGAAACACTCGCCAAGCAACCTATCGGGTCGAAAATGAACGAACAGATACGCCGCGAGCAGGAGCAGGCTTCCGGCTCTCCATTCGATACCCCCGACACCGAATTCACATTCTCACCCCCAACAAACGGGGGCACGCGCACCCCCCGCACACCCCGCCCCCCGGGAACCCCCCCCCCCGCAGGAGGGAGGGAGGGAAAAAACAA
>CAMWSV010000193.1 GCA_947177015.1 uncultured Porphyromonadaceae bacterium | reverse complement strand
CCCTCCGTATGGTGGTCTGCATCCCCTCAGGCTCGACAGAAGTAGAAATCCGCGCCGTACGCGATTCCTCCGAACATGCAGGCGGACGCGACGTATATATGATCTACGAACCCATGGCAGCAGCCCTCGGTATCGGTCTCGACGTTGAAGCCCCCGAAGGCAACATGATAGTCGATATAGGTGGCGGCTCCACTGAAATCGCTGTTATCTCGCTCGGTGGCATCGTAAGCAACAAATCTATCCGTCTCGCCGGAAACGACCTCACCGCTGACATTCAGGATCACATGCAGCGCGTACACAACCTTAAGGTTGGAACCTCTATGGCTGAGCAGATTAAGATTCACGTAGGCTCCGCTCTCGAAGAACTCGATGAGGCTCCCGAACCATTCATCGTAAGAGGTCCTAATAAACTCACCTCGCTTCCCATGGAAGTGCACGTGACTCACAAGGAAATCTCACATTGCATCGACAAGACCATCTCAAAGATGGAAGCCGCTATCCTGGCAGCCCTTGAACAGACTCCCCCGGAACTTTATGCCGACATTGTAAAGAACGGAATCTACCTCGCCGGCGGCGGCGCTCTGCTCCGCGGTCTCGCCAAGAGATTCACAGATCGTTTCCAAATCGAATTCAAGGTTCCCGAAGATCCCTTGCACGCAGTGGCTCTGGGCACCGGTGTGGCTCTTAAAAACATCAATAGATTCCAATTCTTGATTAAATAAATTGAGAAATCTACTCAACTTCATAATCAGATATAGCACATGGTTCGTTTTTGCGTTCTATGTGCTTCTGAGTTGTATGCTCCTCCCTTATCGTGACGACTATCACGCCTCGGTCTTATTCTCAAGCGCCAACGAGGTAACCGGCGGAATTTACAAGACGGTATCGGGCGTCACAGGATATTTCAATCTGAAAGAAATCAACAGCAGCCTGCAGGAATCTAATGCAAGCCTTGAAAATGAAATCCTCAATCTACGAAATAGGATCTCTGAGTATAAGGCTATCGTGGAGAATATGGACTCCGTGGATTTCAGCCGCTTTAATTCACACTCCGCCAGATTCGATTATATCCTCGCCTCCGTAATCAATAATTCCACACGCCATCCGCGCAACTACATCACAATAAATCGTGGCACGGCAGACGGCGTAAACCGCGGCATGGGTGTGGTGGACCATAACGGAATAGTAGGTATCGTCAACGTGGCGGGGCCGCATACGGCCCGGGTAATTTCCATACTCAACGAGACACAGCATTTCTCGGTCAAGATAAAGGATACACCCTTTGTCGGCTCTCTGTCGTGGCATGGGGGCGACCCGAGCATCGCTTATATGGAGGAGGTGCCACGCCACGCTAAGTATCAGATAGGCGACACAATCGTCACCTCCGGCTACTCCACCACATTCCCTTACGGCATAAATGTGGGCACTATCCTGAATCGTGTCAAGACTTCCGATGATAATTTCTACGTGCTCAAAGTGAGATTGGCAAGCGATTTCAATACTCTCAGCACCGTAAGGATTCTCAAGGATACCTATAAGAACGAACTCGACTCCCTTGCCGTATACGACATAAAAGTCGAGGATTAAAGCCTGACATTTTCATCTGCCGCATACCTGACTAATTATCTAATCTCAAAAGATTTATCTCACGATGAATAGGTCTCTTATCATTCTGGCATTCCTCTTCCCGATCCTGATACTGCTGCAGGTATTGATTTTCAATCATATCATGCTGTTTAATCTGGCGGTGCCTTTCGTATTCATCTACTTCATCGTCAGATTTCCGCTCGGCGTATCAGGCAGTTGGGCTATTACATTTGCTTTTTTAATGGGATTGATTGTAGACATTTTCTCCGATACTCTCGGAGTGAATGCTCTGGCGTGCACAATCCTCGCAGGCGTAAAGCCGTCTGTCTTCTACGCCTACGTGCCCCGCGATGACAAGACCAAAAATATCGTCCCCACCATCACCACCATCGGCTGGCAAAACTACTCCAAATATCTCATCACACTTTCCGCAATATTCTGTCTGCTTGAGTTTGGTATCGAGTATTTCAGTTATGCCGGTATTCAGGAAATCCTTCTGATGGCGGTGGCAAGTTCCATAATCACATTTATCGTCATTCTGGGTATCGACTCCCTCCTCCCGAGTGACAATCAGTATTAATGAAGAATTCCTATTCACGACGAAAATTCATAATCGGCGGTTTCATCGCGCTACTCGTCTGCATCTATATAGTGAGACTCTTCAACCTCCAGGTTGCCGATGATCAGTATAAGGAAAATGCTATAAGTAACGCTTTCCTCCGCCGTATAATATACCCGGCACGCGGACTTATCTATGACCGCAATGGCAGATTGCTCGTTTTCAACCAACCGGCTTACGACGTCATGCTCATTCCAAAGGATGTGGGCAAGAGTTTCGATACTATCGCTCTCTGCGAAGTGCTCAATCTGACTAAGGAGCAACTCATGAACAAGTGGGCTGAAATGAAGGATCCCCGCCGCAATCCCGGCTATTCTTCTTATACACCGCAGAAATTGATTTCCCACTTATCGCCGGAAGAATATGGCAGACTTCAGGAGAAGTTATACCTTTTCCCGGGCTTTTTCGTACAGAAACGTACCATCCGCGAATATAACTCACCGGCGGCGGCCAATATCCTCGGTAATATCCGCGAAGTTAACGCCAAGGATGTGGAGAAAGACGAGTATTATCGTGCCGGTGATTATACAGGCGATCTCGGCGTGGAGAAAAGTTACGAAACCGCTCTCCGCGGACGCAAAGGTGTCGAAATCCTCATGAAGGATGCACTCGGGCGTATCAAGGGTAAATATGAAGGGGGAAAACACGATGAGGCTCCGGAATCGGGCAAGAATCTCACCCTCTCCATCGATATGGATCTTCAGGAATATGGCGAGCGTCTGATGGCTGGTAAAATCGGTGCTATCGTAGCCATCGAACCCTCCACGGGCGAAGTGCTGTGTCTTGTCACCTCTCCGAATTATGATCCGTCTCTTTTGGTTGGTAAGAAGCGCGGTCGCAACTACGCTCAACTCCAGCGCGACCCACAGAAGCCTCTTTTTGACCGTGCTATTCAGGGGGCTTATCCTCCGGGATCTACCTTTAAACCATCTCAGGGTCTGATTTTCCTGCAGGAGGGGATAATCACTACTTCCACTCAGTATCCTTGCTATCGCGGCTACGTAAATGGACTGCGGGTAGGATGTCACGCCCATGGCTCGCCGATTGCGCTTAAGCCCGCTCTCGGCACATCTTGCAACGCTTTCTTCTGCTGGGGATTTAAGAATATGATCGATAAAAAGGGCACTAAACCCTCTCAGCAATTTAATAAGTGGAAGGATTATATGGTGCAGATGGGTTATGGATATCCCCTCGGACTCGACCTCCCGGGTGAAAGCCGCGGGTTTATCCCCAATTCAGATTTTTATAGCAACTCTTTCCGCGGACGCAACTGGAGCGCAAATACCATCATATCCGTTTCAATCGGTCAGGGCGAGGTGCTCGCAACCCCGCTTCAGATTGCCAACCTCTGCTCTACTATTGCCAACCGCGGCTATTTCTATACTCCTCATGTGGTGAAAGAAATTGCCGGAGGTGCGCTCGATTCCATATATTATGTAAAGCATCACCCCAAAATCAAGAAGGAGTATTATGAAAATGTGGCTGAGGGGATGAG
>CAMWSV010000192.1 GCA_947177015.1 uncultured Porphyromonadaceae bacterium | reverse complement strand
CCATCAATGATGCAGAAAGTGGTTTAAGCGACTCCCAAAGCGCGAAAAGGAGCAAATCTGAGTTTCGGGATGCTTTACTGAAGGAAATAGGAGGTCATTTGAAAATAAAGATTGCCAAGGATGAAAACAAGCAACCGCTCCCCGCTGCGCAGCAGGGACTCGCTTCGCCGAATTTGCGTTACCTCGAAAGCGAACAGAATAAAATGACCAATATTCTCACGGCATTCAACGTGAGGATGTGTATGCTGGATAACAACAGTATCACGCGATTTCCCTTCCATCTCTTCAGAAAGTATAATGCCACTAGTCTCGAACATATTCATCCTCAAAATATCAGTGAGAATCTTAAATTTGAGGACGCGAAGAAATGGCTTGAGGATAGGGAAAGTGATGCCGCAAGTGCGGATGCCAAAGTTTGGAAACGCTCAGCACGATCAATCGCAGGATATTCCGGCGACATTGAGATTGATTCAGAGTCACTGGATCTGGCCATAGAACAAACCAAAGAGAAAGTAAACGCCGCTATCCTCAAGGCTCGGGTGCTCATGAAGGATGAAGAGTCCTATATCGACAATCAGGATGAAATATTTGAGAATCTTAAAGTGCTCGACCTGCTCTTCGGAGATATGGCAGGTATCAGTCAGCAGGATCTTCACTCAATCTGGAATATGGCATTAGTGCCTCAGAATATCAATTCTGCCTTAAGCAACAATTATCTCGATCGGAAACGCGCTATTCTTGATGAGAAAGCATCTGATTCTTTTATACCACCGGCTACGGCAAAAGTATTTTCAAAAGGCTTCCGTCCTGACAATCCGGGCAACATGAAATTCTGGCAACCTGAAGACCGTGAGAAATATCGCGAAGCACTCCGGATGGCTTATAACTTCTTCACCTCTAAAAATTAACTTCATGAGCAAGCATAATTATACCGATTACATTAAGAAATACAGCACTGAAATCCCTATCATCCAGAGAGACTACGTTCAGGGAGCCGATGCCAATGCCGAAAAAAGAGATGCGTTTATCAAAATGATTCTCGATAATATCTCGGGCACGGTCACGGCAGAGGCAGTCAACTCCAACCTTGACTTCATATATGGCTCCACTTACGATGACACATCTGGTTTTTCGGGGTTTATGCCCATCGATTGTCAGCAGCGCCTCACCACACTGGCTCTGATAGGATGGTTGCTGGCTCAAAAAACAGACGTGGGGAAATTCACTATGCCCGAATTGCGTTATCGTACCCGCCACACTACCGAACAGTTCTGCAAATGTCTGAGGGGATATCGTCTCCCCGCCAACTATGGCGGCCTGCGTAAGCATCTTCTCTCCGAACCTTTATGGATGGCGGAACGCTGGCTTACCGATCCATCCGTATCGGCTATGATCGATCTTCTCGCTGCTGTAGATGCAAAACTTAAGAGTGCGGAGTATAAGGATTGTATCGCTGAGATGGCTGATAATTTCTTTACCCGCAATCCGATATCTTTCTTCCTCCTCGATATGAATAATCCTATGGATGAAGATAATCAAAAAGCATCCGGAAAAGATTCAGATGATGGCGGATTTAGATTATCGGAAGATCTCTACATCAAAATGAATGCACGGGGCAAACTGCTTACTCATTTCGAAAACTGGAAGGCTCAGTTCATAGGGATGCTTGAAAGCAGATTCAACAATAATATCTATCAATATAAGCAAGTTGACGGGGAATATCTGTCTATCCCCGAGTATTTCTCTTACGCCATCGAACACGAATGGACCGATCTTTTATGGCCCGGAGCACGCGATGATTGGGAACGTCTGTCGGAAAATGAGAAAAAAGAACACCCCTATCCCCGCATTGATGAGCATTTCATTAAACTCCTCGATTATTTTACTGAAATTATCTATTGGGAGGGGTTTAAGGATGAAAATGCTGTCCGGTCTACACTCTCCCGATTAAAAAAACTATTTCCGGATATCGAACTTTCCGAGATTTTTGCCGGTATAAAATCGCAATGGATCGGCAGACGCCGCGTCTCTACTTACCGAAAGAAAGAGAATGTAATCACCTTATTCCGTATGCTTGATGCCCTCGTTTTCCTGTCGAGAAAATCGGGAGTAGCCGGAATGAATAAATTATTCGATTCTATCCTCACATCCGGAAAGTGGGATATTACTTCTGAAAAAATCTCTGTATCGGAGGAGATAAACAGTGAGGGCAATATACGTTTTTCTTCAAATTTAGTTGAACTCTGCCTGAATCCAAAGTTTGCCGATGTATGGAATATACACCTAAGATTCTTATTGATAGGTATTCTTAAATACATAGTGGTATACCCTGAAGCAGGCTCCGATCAATTACTCTCTTATACGAGAACATTGTGGGGGTGGGAGCAGGCTCAGCGCCAACGTCTGGTAAAAGGTATGGGAGTCAGATTTAACATCCGTGTGGAGGATTACCCTTTATTTCGCGATGTATGCGCCTCCCTACTTCAGGATGAGAACTCTGATAAATCACTCGCCCTCATATCGGATGCAGATTTGAAATCCCTGAAATTGACCGGCGAAAACAAAAAACGGCAATATCGTGATAAAGGGTTCTCCCATGATCTGGCAATTCTCGGTAATGCTCCTCAACTTAAAGGAGACTTTTCAAATATATACAACGCACTGGAACGTTACGATTCCCGCACCAATGGAAAATCCTTCGTAGAAAAATTCCGGGATTTTGTGAATCTTTCCAACACCGAAAAAATAATAAATCTCATACAGTCAGGTTATCGCGGAATTAAGACCTATCCCAATACTAACCGATATATCTTTTACGGTAGTCGCGGACATTGGGACTATGTGTTCTCATCTTCAGATGCCGATTTCAATAAAGCGTTTACAGACCTGATGTGCGATGTAAAGCCTTCTCTCGCCTACACACCGCAAACTCTGGAATACTACATCTGTAAATATCCTCAGTTTATATCGGCAAGAGTATGGGACAAAACATGCGGTTATTATCTCTATACTGAGAAATATCCATTCGTTACAATAGCGATGACCGGCAGATACAGTCAGCGCCCGCTCAACGGATACAATACATGTCCTTATGCCTACACAGTTGCCGCTCTTTTATCAAAAGAGGTGAAAGAAAGATTGAAAATAAGTGATTGGGGCTTTGGAGCAGCCCAACACGGCAAATTATATATCGGAGATGAAAGATACTCACTTGAGTGCCGTCAGGAAGGATGGCTATGGAAGAATGAGACCAATTCGCAAAAGTGGATGAAGAAATGGTCTGCCAGATTCGAGATAACTTCCAATGGTTGGATCGATTCCAAGGGTGAATTTCTCTTCAACGGCAATACTCTTATCGACTTGCCGGGACATGACCGAATCGAAACGGCTAAGGCATTTATAAATGTTCTTCATGAACTGACCTTCTGATTGAATAGGTCAACTTGTCAGGACAATCGATATATTACCCTTTTCACCCTGATATAGTATCGCGTGTGCTGTAAATCGATAATCGAAGATACTGAGGGCAGTGTAAATCTACGTGTGCGGATTTACAGTGCCCTCAGTAAATTCGGGTATTACGTGTAGTCAACCGACGGATGTCTTCAAATTTTTATATTCTGATAATCTGGTTATCTTCTCGGAAAGTCAGAGTACGGCTTGGGCGAGATAAGGACTCTTCCGGGCTTGACGTCGGATGGCATCGGGGT
>CAMWSV010000191.1 GCA_947177015.1 uncultured Porphyromonadaceae bacterium | reverse complement strand
GAGCCACACACGTGTTTCTCTATCGCGACAACGGCACATCACGCGAATATCCCGCCGCATGGCCCGGCGTAGCCGTAGCCGACCCTGAGATTGCCTTCGACCACGATTTCAATTTCGTATATGAATCTTCGCGCAACGTCACCTATAAAGTCATCTTCAATTTCGTCACCGACAGCGGCGAGATCATCACTATGGCGGCGTCGGATTCCGACAAGGGCATCAACGCCCGGGGCTGGGACGCACAAGGCTCATTCTCCTTCTCCACCTCCCATCAACTCATCCCTTAATCATATTTTCCCGGCAAATAATAAATCCCTCAAATAATTATTTGAGGGATTTATTGCATAATCTCAGTATTATCTTTTACTATCTGAGGTTCTATCGGATTATTCTCTTATGCGAAGTGCCGTCGGCATCAACACATACGTAGATTCCGGGAAGTGTGGGACGCTCCGGGAGCGCCACTCCCTGAAGTGTGAACCATCTCATCTCCCCTTCGGCTGCCTCGATGGCATCCACGCCTGTAGGCTTATCGCTCTTCATGGCGATAAAGGAGACAGATCCATCGTCATTGCGCACGATATCTGTGACAGGCTTACCCATATAGCCGCCGGTATTCACCTTCGCCGCCGGAACAGAAGAGTCCGTCAACTCCGTAGCATTCTTATACGGCCAGAGGTCGCCGAGCAGATCCTGCTCATTCACCTGATAATAAGTCTCGCCATAGTAAGGGTCTTCCTCCTTATCCATCTTCAGCGAATTATCAGCCGGAATTATGGTGGCGCGCTGCATATCCTCATCGTTTACGGTATTGCCCATCCATACCGACGCATCATACGTGAAGTGTGTGATCAGCAACCCCTCCGCGGGCATATATTCATCCCAGTTATCCTTCTTGCGAGCCTCAAGGATATAATACTCGTCCGGGTCGCGGGGATTGGTCAGTTTCACCGCCATATCTTCAGTGTAGGGTTGTCCGAGAGGTGCCAACGTATATGCGGTGTTCTCGCGTGCCTCCGGAATGTTGAGCCATCCCATGAATTCCTTCTCGTAGGCGGAATAGCCGATCGGAGTGTAGCCGTCATCGTTATAAGATCCGTAATCCATCAGCGACCAGTTAGCCATGCCGAAGTGCGGACCATATTGAGTGTCGTAGAAGTCCGGCAGACCGAGACAGTGAGAAAACTCGTGGCAGAATGTACCGATACCGTCGATCTTGGAGAGATTCGCACCGTTCAACTCATTGAATACTGCAAAGAGATCTACCTTAGTATTATCAAGTTTCAGAGATTTGCCGTAGTCAGACTCCTCAAGTCCCCATTGACAGGGCCATATAGCATCCTCGGCATTCCAGTCGGAAGAGGATGCCTCTCCGTCGCCGGCATAGAGCACGATCACCACATCGCATTCGCCATCGCCGTCATTATCATATTTGCTGAAGTCGATCTGATTATTCAGCCCGTTGCAACCCTCAGCCACCATCTTTCCTACACCCTTATCGTAGCCTTCCCAGTCATTGCCGCCGTATGTGCGACGATTCTTCGAGAGTGTGTAGGGACCATATACGTCAAACTGCGGCGTGAACTGACCTCTCGACTGATCCTTGAAGTAGGTGAACGCCGATACATCCCCCTTGGCGAAGAAATTTTCGAAAGTAGCCTTCGGATTTGAATCCTTGAATTTCACGTCCTTATACTGCACCAGGATCACAGGCACACGCGGACTTCCGATATGGGGCACCTGGCTCACATTCTCAGCCGCCGCACGCGTGATTCCCGCGTTGCGCCGTCCGCGACGCGCTATACCGCGCAGGCGCGCCGCCTCTGCCTGCACCTCATCAGCCACACGGTAATACCCTTCGGCATCCTGAAGGAGCATACGCCCTTCTACATCTACATAATAGTGATGAAACTCATCGCCGGCAAGCCTAACCTGCAGTTCGGTCCCATCCGGCTGCTTCACACTGCGCAATCCCCTGCGGGCGGGGATACTCCATGCCGGGACAGAAATCCCGACCATTACGGAAGTTATAATTGCAATTCTCTTTAGATTCATCGTTTCTGATATAGTCTTTAATATAGGTTTCAGATATAGTCTTTAATATAGGTTTCTGATATAGTCTTGAATATAGGTTTCTGATATTGTATTATTCCGAATTTGAGCCGGATATCAGAGCGGGGATATAAACCCCGTCAGAGTCTGAAATAAAAATTAAATCCGGATTTCTATCTCTCGGAAACATAATTCGCAACTGCAAATTTAACCAATAAATCCCTATAAGAAAAAAATATTTACAAAAAATCCTGCAAAAATTTGGAAAATCCCACAAAAAACACTAACTTTGCACTCGCGGAAACTCACAAGGGGAGGATTCAATGTCTGCCCGGAGACAGCAACCCCGAAATAATAAAACATATACCCGGAGAGGTGGGTGAGTGGCTGAAACCACCAGTTTGCTAAACTGACGTAGGAGCAATCCTACCACGGGTTCGAATCCCGTCCTCTCCGCCAGAGTTGCCCAAAAGGCAACTCTTTTTTTATCCCCCCAACTAAACTCTTTTTTTTATCCCCCCACCTATATGAAGTCAGAGTCTTCGGATATTAATTATAGACTGTCCGATAGACTCTCCGTCATAAACCAATGTCGATCCACTGATTTCATTCGGAATTAGTTGGCTAAGATATTTTATATTGTTGAGAAATGAAGGCTGAAAAGTTCGTCCCGCCTTAATCTCATACAGATGCAGTTTCCCATGTTCAGGATACAACACATCAACCTCCTTCCCGGAATGTTCCCTGTAAAAAGATAGATTGGGATCTTTTCCTGCATTATATCTTTTCTTCATCAGTTCGGCCACCGCCAGATTCTCAAAAATAGCCCCACGCAACGGATATGTAACCAACTGTTCGGGAGTTTCTATCCCAAGCAGATAGCATATCAAACCCGTATCACAGAAATAGAGTTTTGGCATTTTTGTCAGGCGCTTTGATATATTGGCATAATAAGGGCGTAAAGGAAAGATTATATATGACGCCTCAAGTATAGAAATCCATTGTGAGATGGTCGGTGACGAAACCCCTACTTCCGTTGCCAGCCCGGATAGATTCACCTCCGAACCCACTCGTCCGGCCATCAGACGACAGAAGATATCGAATTTATCAAGGTTGCCTACCTTTAGCAAATCTCTCACATCGCGTTCAATATAGGTATTATAGTAGTTCTTATAGAATACGTCTTCAAATATTCCATTGCATATCACCCCGGGATATGCACCGCGCCATAACAATGTATCAGTATTCACATCACACCGTTGCTCCCCCAATTCTTCAAGAGTGAACGGCGTGAGAGTAAACGTGGCAACTCTACCCGCCAACGACTGACACGCATGACGCATCAATGAAAAATTACTACTTCCCGTAAGGATATATTTCAATGTCGGGTCTTTATCCACCCGCGCCTGAATGTTGGAAAGGAGTTCCGGCACATTCTGCACCTCATCAATTATAGCAGGCGATCCTAATGAATCCAAAAAGTAATTCGGATCCGTTTTAGCAAGTGTACGGTTGCCCATTTCCTCCAGATTCACAAATGAGGCATCCGGAAAAAGATATTTGCATAGAGTCGTCTTCCCTACCTGGCGAGCACCCGTGATCAGAATCACCGGATAGAAAGGTAAAACTCGCTCTATCTCAGCAGTAAGTGTACGATGTATATAGTCCATTTCAAACTTCCAATATTAAATAGTAGAT
>CAMWSV010000190.1 GCA_947177015.1 uncultured Porphyromonadaceae bacterium | reverse complement strand
AACCCACGACCTTTTCGTTACGAATGAAATGCTCTACCAACTGAGCTATTGCGGCTTATTGATTGCAAAATTATAAAAATAATCTGAATCAACCAAATATTATAAGTTAAATTATAATAAGTAAGTTTCTAAATTAGTATATATTATAAAATTAAGTAGGTGCATAGCGAAGGGGAACGTTCCTTTTGTTTTTGAACGGTATATTTGCCCCTTTGATTCAGTGGCATACTCCGGTACGCTCCTTCATTATAGAAACAAGTATCCACGTTCAAAATTCAGAAATAACCATGCGCTAATTTTCCAAACTTATTAATGCGTGATATCTTGACTCCGCGGATTATAATATTAATTAAAAATAGATCAAGAATATCCGATAAATTTGCAATACAAAAAATTATATAAAAATAATTTTAGAAGTTATAGTCTACGCAGGCGCGATCCGACTTGTGTGGACCCACTATAGCGGCAGCCGCTATATGGGCAGGATGCTTGGCATAAACCTCGACGTCTGCCATAGTTGGCACTTCAGCGGTGAGCACTACGTCCCAAGTTTCTGCCGGATTTTCGTTAACTCCAACTTCCATCGATTGCAGGCACTCTATTTGCTCCGGGAGAGCGAGGAGGGCTTCTGCAAAACGTGTTGCGATTTCACGACGCTGTGCGGGTTCGCCGTTGAGTTTAAACATTACTATATGCTTAACCATAGTTGTATGCGTAATTTTGATTGTGATGAATAAATCGCTTTAAATCAATTATCGTTATAGAGTCTGGCGCGTGCTGCTGCCACTTTCTCATCCGTGATATAATCATCGTAATCCATCATCTTGTCGATGATGCCATTCGGAGTGAGTTCGATTACACGGTTGCAGACAGTCTGGATAAACTCATGGTCATGACTCGCCATGAGGATTACACCTTTGAAATTCTGCAACGTGTTATTGAACGCCTGAATTGATTCAAGGTCAAGATGGTTGGTGGGTGAGTCAAGGATGAGGGTGTTGGCGTCGGTGAGCATCATGCGTGCAATCATACATCTGATTTTCTCACCACCTGAGAGCACACTCGCTTTCTTAAGCACCTCCTCGCCGCTGAAGAGCATCTTGCCGAGGAATCCCTTCAGATAGATTTCCGACGAATCGTTGGAGTATTGGCACAGCCAGTCTACGAGATTGAGGTCTGTTTCGAAGAATGCGCTGTTGTCAAGCGGCAGATATGCAGTGGTGATGGTCTGTCCCCATTCATAGTCACCGGCATCGGCTTTACGATTGCCGTTGATAATCTCAAACAGGGCAGTCATGGCGCGCGGGTCGCGGCTGAGGAATGCAACCTTATCGCCTTTCTCTATCTGGAAGTTTACATCATTAAAGAGCACTTCTCCATCTACCGAAGCCTTCAGACCCTTCACTTCAAGAATCTTATTGCCGACTTCGCGGTTGGGGGTGAATATAATGCCGGGATAGCGACGCGACGAGGGCTTGATTTCCTCAATATTGAGTTTCTCAAGCATCTTCTTACGCGAAGTTGTCTGTTTTGATTTTGCCACATTGGCACTGAATCGCTGGATGAATTCCAGAAGTTCCTTGCGTTTCTCCTCAGCCTTTTTATTGGCAGCCTGCTGCTGGCGCAAAGCAAGTTGTGAAGACTGATACCAGAAACTATAGTTGCCGGCAAAGAGAGAAATTTTGTTATAGTCAATGTCGAGTGTATGAGTCGATACTGCATCCAGGAAGTGACGGTCATGGCTCACTACAAGCACTGTGTTTTCGAAATTGGCGAGGTAATTTTCGAGCCAAGCCACTGTTTCGAGGTCAAGGTCATTGGTGGGCTCGTCAAGAAGTAGGTTGTCAGGATTGCCGAAAAGCGCTTTGGCAAGGAGTACGCGCACTTTTTCGTTGGCAGACATATCCTTCATCAGCATGTAATGGCGATCTTCTTTGATGCCGAGACCGGAGAGAAGGGCTGCTGCATCGCTCTCGGCGTTCCACCCTTCGAGTTCGGCGAACTTCTCTTCGAGTTCGGCGGCACGGATGCCATCTTCATCCGAGAAATCCTCCTTGGCATAGATAGCATCTTTCTCTTGCTTGATGTCCCACAATACGGTGTGACCACGCAGCACGGTTTCAATCACCGTACACTCATCAAATTCAAAGTGATCTTGCGAAAGTACGGAAAGACGTTCGCCGGGTCCGAATGTTACAGTGCCATGGGTGGGAGAGAGTTGACCGGAGAGGATTTTCATAAATGTAGATTTACCTGCTCCGTTGGCTCCGATGATACCGTAGCAGTTGCCATGGGTAAAGGTGAGATTTACATCCTGAAAAAGCGTACGCTTGCCGAATTGAATTCCGAGATTATTAACTTGAATCATTTCTTGCTTGAATTTGAATGAAAGGAGAGTGGAATTATGAAAAATTAATTATATTTGCAAAATTACAAAAAAAAACTGAGAGTGGATAATCTTATTTGAACATTCCTCACTTTCTGAGAGTATAGAATATAAGGAGAAGTGTTAAAATTGGAAAAATTACCTACTCAATTGCTCTTTTTAGTTTTACATTTAAAAATAAATTTTAAGATGAATTTTAATTATAATAAGAAGTTTTTGCCTGCTATGGCGGGGATGACTATGCTGGCGCTGCTGATGATCACCTCCTGCAAAAGTGATGACCCCGCACAACCTCCGGTGCTGAAGTCAACCACCTATACTTCTTCTACCCTAAATCTTACGTATGACTCCGAGATAATGCCGGGGAAATCTGTGGATATCAAGATCGACGACAGTAACAGCGATAAGGGTGTGATGACACTCTATTCGCAATTCGACCTCACTCAACTTTCCGGTATGGGATTAAATGGTGTTATTCCGGGTCCCGGAGTTATTCCGGGAAGTGCACAACTATCGATTCCAATTAATTTTGTGGCTGCCGACGGATGCTATACTTTCAGCGGTAGTTACTCCACACCCTGCGTAGCCTTTAAATATAGCGGTGTGATCGACGCTGAAAAATTAACCCTTAATATTGTCGATGCTTCGTTGGAAAACAAGACTTTTTCCGGAAATGCATTCGCTCCGGCACCCATAAAGGAGACTGGAGTTGGAGAATACGCTTCCCTTCCATTCCACTTAGTTTGGGAACTCGACCCGGCAGAAGGAGTTCAGATCCCTTTGTCGGAATTGCTGAAGGTGATTGCTACTGCTCCTGTGATACCCGTGTATAATAATACGGCATATATGTCGGTAGCGCAGGCATTCTCCAATGTAGTGAAGACTATTGCGCTCAATCCCGACGGAAATATTCCGGTGATGTATATTTCTACTCTCGGCGGAGCGGCTCATCTTGCCACAACCACCGGAAATATGATACAGTACGTGCCGAATGGTCAGGGGGTGTTGCTTTACGTGAATCCTTTGTCGGCGGTGAGCGAGGTGCTCCTTGCGCTCTCCAAACCCCAGACTGATGCCGAATTCGTAACGAAAACATCACCTATAGATACGCCTGCAGCATTACGTTCGGAGGGGGCTGCGTCTGCGGATGCCTATCGGATCGCCATGAGCCCGGAAATCAAGGACGCACTGATTAAATCACTTCTCGCTACGATTGCTCCTCAGTTGAGTCAGGGCATACCCTTGGAGATGGCTCCTACGCAGGAAGGGGCTGATATATATTTCAATACACAGACGAGTGTGACCTTCATGGCAAATCTGATGCAGAATCTTCTGTCGAATCCTGTGATTGCCGGTACATTCAAGGAATACCTGCAATCTATCCACCTTCCGCAGATTCCTGATGGCGACGTTG